>JAUYQP010000030.1 GCA_030697205.1 Mycobacteriales bacterium | reverse complement strand
CGTCGGCCTCAAACGACCTGCGCCAGGATCGCACCGTCACCGGCGTCACACCTTGCTCGGAGGCGATCGCGCTGTTCGCGACGCCGTCCGCCGCAGCCAACAGCACCCGCGCCCGCAGCACCTCACGATGCGCCGCAGTCTTGGACTTCGCGACCTTCTCCAGCGACTCTCGCTGGCCCTGCGACATCACCAACGAATCGGCAGCTGCGGTCATCTACGAACACTATCGCAGAACTAGTTACTCAAATGCGCGACACACCATTAGTCAGAGCGAGGCGCTCTTCACCATGAGCTCAGCATCCGCCACGCACTGTTGGATGACGATCTCTGGGAGTTCCTCCCCCGCGTCGGCCAACAGGAGGACGACGTCGATCCTCGCCGTGGCGAGGTCCACCGCCGCGCGGGTGCCTGGTCGGGCGACACCGGCGCCGGCAAGCGGCTCGTACCGCTGGTAAGCAGCCCTGAGTCGCGCGTTGGTGACGTCGCTCGTACGGTGCTCCTCCGCGGCAGTCACCCAAGCCGCCGTAGCTGGGTGATCGTTCATCTGCTTGCTCGAACTCACGACGAACCTCTCTGGCGATGGCCGGGACGCGCCCTACGCCCTGCCCGTCCGGCATCCCTGGCATTACGCCAGCCGGGCGAACCTGCACCGTCGCTGGATGTAGCAAATGCCGCATCGAGGCGCCCAGAGGAGGCGCTGCTCCTCGTTATGCGCGCCTGCCTACGCTTCAGGCGTGGGCATTAGAGCGCACGAGGTCGAGAAGCCGACGGCCGGCCTTGTCGACGGCACGCCTCCGGGGTCTTCCACCACGTAGGCGCTCCGAAAGTGGGGGCGCGGCTCACACCTGTCGCGCTGAGACGCCCGTCCTTACCCTCACAGTCGAGTAATCGCTTGTGCGGCGCATCGGTGGACGTTCAGAGACCCAGCCAGTCGTCGATGCCGAACACGACCCGTCCGTAAGCCCATAGCTCGAGTGTGAACAGGTTCGTGATGTAGTCGATCTGCACGTACATCTCGAGAGGGCTCGGGCCCGTCAGGACATCGGCCGCGGCGAGCCACCGCCGGGCACGAAACGTCGGCAGCGACCACTCCTGCGCCAGGTCATCGAGCATGGCCTGCGCCTGGACCGTGCGCAGAGGACCGGGACTGATCTGGTAGCTCCGAGCCACACGAGACGCCTGGCGAAGATCACTTGCTCGTGCGACGGGGGCCGCGGCGACGCTGACGAAGGGCAGGTCATCGGCGGGCGTCACGTGGCTCCCCAGCTCCGACATGACCGAAGCGCCACATCAATCACTCCAACGACTGACGGGCCCGAGTGTCGCGTGTGGCCCCGGTCACGTTCGTGACAGCCGCGGCTACCCGCGTCTCGGGTCTCGCTCCGCAACCGATGACACGTGGCACGACACACCGTTTGGCTGGCCTTGGACGCGGGGTGGGCGTAACAGGACTCGAACCTGTGACCTCACGCGTGTGAAGCGTGCGCTCTAACCAACTGAGCTATACGCCCCGCGGTCCGGCAGCGTACTAGAGCGGACGGCTACAGGCCGACCGCGTCCCGGGCGCTGTCGACCCAGCCGTAGTGGCTCGCGGCCCAGAGCAGCGCCCCCACCGCGACGAGACCACCGACGGTCGAGACGGCCGACAGCAGCGGCCGCTTCTTCGCCTGCTCCCAGGCCTCGAGCCCGCTCTTCTTCGCTCGCTGGAACAGCGCGTCCGCCCACTCGAACTCCGACGCCCAGATCCACAGCCCAAGCAGCATCGGCGGGATCGTCAGCGGCCCCGGCAGCACCACCGCGGCCGCCCCGATCCCGATGAACACCAGTCCCAGCAGGAAGACACCGGTCTTGAGGGCGACAGACCCACCACGGGTACGCCGAAGGCGCGCCCGCCAGCCGGTCTGCGGGATGCGGCCGGCGCGGCCGTGCGGCTCGAGGAACTCCTCGAGCTCGCGCTCCAGGCGGTCGTCGAACTCGACGTCACCGTCCCCGTCACGGTCGTCTGCGCTGTCACGCGCACGGTCGGAGACGGCGCGCTCGCGGCGATGGTCCGGCACGTCCCCCATGATGCCGTGCGGAGCCGCGCGTGTCAGGCCAGCGTGCCGGCGACGACAGCGCGTTGCGTCGACGACGCGGGAGCCTTGCGCCCCTGCTCGTGGGTGACCATCAGGGCCTTGAGCTGCTCGGCGTCGGGCAGGACCAGGTCGGCGACGACCTCGACGTCGTGGTCGCCGGTGACGTCGAAGGTGCCGACAGCGCGCACGTCACCCGCGACGGTGCGCTCCCACAGGACGTAGGTCGTGGCGCGCGCGTCGTTGGGCTTGAGGGAGTCCACGACCAGGTGCAGGCGGGCGCCGTCGACGACCGCGACCGCCGCGGGCTGCTCCTCGCCCTCGGCCGTGAGCAGCACCCGACGGACACCGGCGCCGTCGTAGGTCGACAGGACCTTCTCCATCGACTGGGTCAGGGCGAGCTGGTCCTGCTGCTGCTCGCGCAGCGAGACGTTCTGCACAACCAGGCTCGCGACGAGCACGAAGCCGGCGGCGACCGACGAGGCAGCCGCGACCCGCTTGAGCACGCTGCGGCTGTCGCGACGGCCGTCACGGCGCGTCCGGGCCGCTGCGAGCTCGTCCGTGCCGGCAGGAGGCACGACCGCGTCGCCGGGCCAGGACACGGCCCGATCGGAGGCGTCGACCCCGGCCCGCACGGCGTCCCACAGCGACGCCGGCGGCGTCGCCGGGTCGCTCGCGTAGGCCAGGTGGCCGAGCGTCTCGAGGTGAGCGAGGACGGCCCGGTCGCAGCGCGCGCAGGAGGCCGCGTGCCGCAGGAAGTCCTGCTCGTCACCCGGCTCGAGCGCACCCAGCGCGTGCCCGACGGCGAGCTCGTCGAAGCGCTGGTGCAGGTCGGGGGTGCTCACGAGAGGTCCTTCGGTGGATCGAGAGGGGCGCTGGAGCCGAGTGCGGCGTCATCGAGGTCGGTCGCTGCGGAGGTGCCGGCCTCGGAGATCCCCTCGAGGCTGTCGCGCAGCCGGCGCATGCCCGCGAGCATCCGCGTCTTCACGGTGCCCAGCGGCGTACTCGTGATGCCGGCGATCTCACGCTGCGTGTAGCCACCGAAGTACGCCAGGGTGAGCGCCTCGCGCTGCGGCGCGGGCAGGGTCTGCAGGGCGGCGCGGACGCGGGTGCGGCGCAGCAGCGACCACACCTCGTCCTCCACGTCGGGGCCGTCGGTCTGCCGGCCCTCGAGGACCTCGGCGGTGGTCCGGCGCTTGCGGAGGTTCTCCTCGCGGCGCACGGCGTCGACGGCCTTGTGGTGGGTCATGGACAGCAGCCAGGTCGAGAAGCCCCCGCGGGCGGAGTCGAAGCGCGAGGCGTCGCGCCACACCGTGAGGAAGACCTCCTGCACGACGTCCTGGGCGAACTGCTCGTCGGCGAGGATCCGGCGGGCCAGGCCGTAGCAGGCCCGTCCGTAACGACCGTAGAGCGCTTCGAGGGCCCCACCGTCGCCCTCGGTGACCCGGGCGACGAGTCCGCGGTCGTCCAGGCCGGCGTAGACATCAGCGGCGTCGTCGCGCACACGTGACTGCGCGGCCGCTCGGGGGCTGGTGCCCTCGGCGGCTGGCCGGCTGCGCGGCAGCGTCAACGTTGTCCTCACATCAGGCGTTCGCACGACAGGCCGTCCCGGATGGGATGCCTGCCTACGGTCTCCCGAAAGTACCCGCGGCCGCGCCGCGGCGCGCGGTCTGCACGCTCCGTGTCCCCGGCCTCACCCGAACGAGGCCGACGCGGGAGTCGCTCTCGTCGTACTCCCTGCCCTGATGTCTGTTTCGTCCTGTTTGCCCGGTCCCTGTGCCGCCGAACGGGTGAGGGTGGTTGAGCCGCGACCGCGCGGGGGACCACACTGGCGAGAGGGTCGGCACGACCCGCAGTCACCCGGAGGTCACCAGATGACGGCCCGTCCCGTCACCGTCAGCACCGAGTTGCAGTTGCGCCTCGTCGTGCCCGGCGCGACCTCCCTGCCCGTTCGGGCGGACCTGCGCTACGACGTCGCAGACCCCTACGCGGTCTCCGTCGCCTTCCACACCAGTGGGTCCGAGGGCTCAGGCACCGACGTCGTGGAGTGGACCTTCGCCCGCCAGTTGCTCACCGACGGCGTCGCCGGGCCCGTCGGGGAGGGTGACGTGCAGGTCTGGCCGACCGCTCCGGGTCCCGCCTCCCAGGCTGGCACCCCCTCGCAGGCCATCGTGTGCCTGTCGCTGTCGTCGCCCTCGGGGCGCGCGCTGTTCGAGGTGCCGCTGCCGGAGCTCGTCGAGTTCCTCGGCCAGACCTACGAGGCCGTCCCCACCGGCACCGAGGGTGACCACGTCGACGTCGACGCCGAGCTCGCCCTGCTGCTGTGGGCCGAGCCGGAGACCTGACACGGCACTCGACCCGGCCGCGCATCTGCTAGGTTTCTCGATCGGCGGACGATGCTGTGGGGCCTGCCCCACGACACCGTGTCGCACGCGGACGTGGCTCAGTTGGTAGAGCACAACCTTGCCAAGGTTGGGGTCGCGGGTTCGAATCCCGTCGTCCGCTCGGTGAGCGCCCCTCGGGCGCTGTCGCTGGTGCCGGCGCCTCGCGGCGCCGGTCCCGGCCGGGTGGCCGAGTGGCTTAGGCAAGGGACTGCAAATCCCTGTACGCGGGTTCGATTCCCGCCCCGGCCTCGTAGGCCCCGCACCACAACTGCACAGCTCGGACGATTGGCGCAGTCTGGTAGCGCGCTTCCTTGACACGGAAGAGGTCACAGGTTCAAGTCCTGTATCGTCCACTCGTTCGAGAACCGCCGGTCGGTGACCGGCGGTTCTTCGCGTTACCGGCCGTTCCACCAGCGGGCGCTTGACCCAGACGGAGCAGCGCCACGCGCAGGCGGTCGCACCGGATCTGGCCCGAGGTGACCATGGCGCGGACCGCTCTGCTCGGCCAGGCTCAAGGGCGAAGCGGACACGGGTCCGCACAGGGCGCATAGGGACGAACATGGGCGACAGCTGCTGCGGGGCGGTGCTCCAGGAGATCGTCCTGTCCTCCCCCGGTCCGGCCGGCCCGGGAGTGGTGCTGCACCGCTGCTCGCGCTGCGGGCAACGCCAGTACACGCGCGGGACGCAGGTCGTCGACCCGACCGATGCCTTCCAGTCGCTCGCCGGGACCTTCCAGGCCGAGCGCGCACGGGCCGCGCGGCCCGTGCGCGCGGAGATGGAGCGGCGTGCCGTGGGGGCTGCTGCCCGGGCGGCGCGATCGGCACAAGCCGCCGGCACCACTGCCAGCACCACCCCCAGTACTGCCGCCGCTGAGCGTGCGGCGCTGCGGGCTGCAGCACGGGACGAGAAGGAGCGCACGGCGGCCGCGCAGGCCACCGCGCAGAGTGAGGCCGCGACGCTGGACGTCACCGACCTCGCGGACCTGCTGTCCGGGTGGACGGTCCTCGGCGCCACGGGCTGACCGTCCGCCGAGAGCCGGTGCCGGAAGAGTTCACACGACCGTGACGTGACACGCTTGCCCCGTTCGAGGTGCTGTGCGTCACAATGTCGGCCTCCCCCGGGAGCAGGATGTCTGCCCCGGACGGCGAACTGTGACACCACCCCTCAGCACGACCTGTTCTGCCCCGTGAACCCGGCACGGGCCTCCTGACTCCTCAAAGCAGGGCGCGCCCGCGTCCCCCCAACGCACGCATCGATGCCGGGCGCCCACCGCACCGGCGAGGAGGTCCCGTGGCCAGCCCCACCAGCGGCGCCACTGCCGAGCCCACAGAGAGCCCGGCGGTGCCCACCGCCGCATCGGTCTCGGAGCCCGCGCAGAAGGTCGTGCCCGAGGGGCGCGTCGAGCGCCTCAAGGCCAGCTACGCCGCGTGGAAGCGCAAGCGCGCCGCCACCAAGGGCCCGGGCGGCAAGGGGCTGTTCTTCACCCTCGTCGCCACCCTGGTCGCGCTGTTCCTGCTCTTCATCACCTCGCTGATCCACGTCAACTCCGGCCCGGACGTGCGCGAGATCACCACCTCGCAGTTCGACGCCCTCGCCCTGGGCAACCGCATCGAGAAGGCGACGATCCTCGACGAGGACAGCGCCGTGCTGCTGCAGCTGCGCACCACCGAGGACGCCCTCGTCCTGGCCGCGGACCGCAAGGACGCCATCACGCCGCAGGTCATCAACGTGCCTGACGGCCGCGCCGAGGTGTTCGTCAACTTCACCTCGGGCGGTGCCCAGACCGGCCGCGTCACCGACACCCTCAAGGCCTCCGGAGCCTCCTACTCCACCGACGAGCAGACCGGCAAGAAGCGGCTGCGCACCGTCACGGAGTTCCTGCTCCCGGTGCTGATCCTGGCCAACCTGTTCGGCCTGCTGTTCGTCGGCAAGGGCTCGGGCGGCTCCGCGATCGGTGAGGTCACCAACTTCGGCAAGGTCGACGACGGCAGCCGCACCGGCGGCTCCTCGGTGACCTTCGCCGACGTCGGCGGCGCCGACGAGGCCGTCGTCGAGCTGGCCGAGGTCCGCGACTACCTCAAGGACCCGGCGAAGTACAAGGCACTCGGCGCCACCCCGCCCAAGGGCGTCCTGCTGTTCGGCCCGCCCGGGACGGGCAAGACCCTGCTCGCCCGCGCCGTCGCCGGCGAGGCCGGCGTGCCGTTCTTCTCCGTCGCCGGTGCGGAGTTCGTCGAGTCGCTCGTCGGTGTCGGCGCGGCCCGCATCCGCGACCTGTTCAAGCGCGTCAACGCCGTCGCTCCCGCGATCGTCTTCATCGACGAGCTGGACGCCGCCGGCCGCAAGCGCGGCTCCGGCGGTGGCGGCGGTGGGTCGGACGAGCGCGAGCAGACCCTCAACCAGCTGCTCGTCGAGATGGACGGCTTCGACGTCTCGACCGGCGTCGTGGTCATCGCGGCCACCAACCGTCCCGACATCCTCGACCCAGCGCTGATGCGCCCGGGTCGCTTCGACCGCCACATCACCGTCGAGCGCCCGGACGCCGAGGGCCGCGAGCGGATCCTCAAGATCCACGCCGGCAAGAAGCCGCTGGCGCCCGACGTGGACCTTGAGCGCGTCGCCCAGCGGACCCCCGGCTTCACCGGAGCCGACCTCGCGTCCGTCGTCAACGAGGCCGCCCTGCTCACCATCCGCCAGAAGGGCTCGCAGATCCACCAGCGCGAGCTCGAGGACGCGATCGTCCGCGTCCTCGAGGGCCCGCAGCGCCGCGGTCGCGTCCTCACCGCCGAGGAGCGCCTGCGCGCGGCGTACCACGAGATCGGCCACGTCGTCGTGGCTGCGACCCTCGGCCGGCTCGAGGACCTCCACCGCGTCACCGTGCTCGGCCGTGGCCGCACGCTGGCCGCCGCCACCTTCGGCGACAGCGAGGCCACCCTGCTGACCCGCAGCGACCTGCACAAGCAGCTGGTCGCGACCCTGGGCGGCATGGCCGCCGAGGAGCTCGTGCTCGGCGAGCCCTCGACCGGTGCCGAGCAGGACCTCGAGCACGCCACCGACCTGGCCCGCGACATGGTGACCCGCTACGGCATGAGCGACGCCGTCGGTCGGGTGCGCCTGCAGGTCAAGGCCGGCGAGGGCTTCCTCGGCGACGACAACTCGCTCATCGACCTGTCCGACGAGACCCAGCGCGAGGTCGAGGCGGCCATCCGCACCCTCATCGACGACGCCCAGGCCGAGGCGACGGCCATCCTGCGGGCCCACCGCGGCGAGCTCGACGCCCTCGCGGCGCGGCTCGACGCCGAGGAGACCCTCGAGGACCAGGTCCTGCACGACGCCCTCGCGCCGCTGATGAAGCAGATCGCCTCCCGCACCCCGGCGCAGCGCACCGTGCGCAGGACGGGCACGGCCGCCGCCAAGACCCGCAAGGTCAAGGTCAGCGCCGCGACGGCGCCCGCCCCGAAGACCGTCACGGCGCGGACCAAGGACCGGGCCTGACGGTGCCTGCTGCTCGCTGGCGCGCGATCGCGGGAGCGGCGGCCCTCGCGGCCGTCGTCCCCGCGGTCGCGCCCTGGACCGCCCCGTCGGTGTCGTCGTACGCGAAGACCGGCGCCCTCACCTGCGGCACGGCCACGGAGGACCTGCCCTGGCAGGCCACCGACGTGCCCGCGTTCCGCGGGGTCGAGGGCAGCGGCGCCAGCGACCGGATCGCCAACTACGCCGTCCAGTCCGAGTCCGCCCGGCGACAGCTCGTCACCAACGGCGTGACCGTCCAGTCCTCCACCACAAACGGCTGCTCGTGGCAGGAGTCCTTCACCTTCACGCCGGAGCCGGGCGTCGGCGGGCTGTCCGCGGTGACGGCGCGCATCACGGCGGCCGCCCTGCTCAAGGGCGGCCGCGGCCTGCTGGCGGTCCGTGAGGGCAGCGGCGCCAGCAGCCGACCGCGGGTGCTCGGGGCCAGCGACGGCACGGGCGGTGGTTGGGCCACGTCCGAGCAGGGCCTGCCCGCGCAGGGCTCCCCCGGCGTGCTCGCGCCGGCCGACAACGGCCGCACCGTCTACCTCTCCATCAGCCCCACCGGAGCGGGCGGCGACGACGGCGGGGGCACGCTCCCGCCGCTGCCCGGCGTCCCCGGCGGTCAGGTCCCCACCCCCGGCCTCGTCTACGCCAGCACCGACGGTGGCCGCACCTGGGGCGTCCGCACCGAGGCCGGTGACCTGCCCGGCGGTGACCGCGCGATCACCGACATGGCTGTCGACCGCCGCGACCCCGACCTCGTCTACGCGATCGCGGGCGGGCAGCTGCTGCGCTCCGACGACGGCGCCCGCACCTTCGAGGCCGTGGCCGGCGCGAGCGGCCGCACCGCCGTCGTCGCCATGGACCCGGGCGAGGCCGCGGCCTTCGGGGCCGACGGGTCGGCCACCTACTCCAGCGACGGCATGGCGACCACCAGCCGGACCCCGGTGCCTGGCGGCATCACCTCGGCCGCGTACCGCGACGGCTCGGACCTCGTCGCGGTCGAGTCCGACGGCGACGTGGCGCTGGTCGACCCGCGCACCGGCGCCACGATCCCGGCCAAGGCCAAGACCCCGCCGCGCGCCGGCACGCTCACGGGCGACCAGAGCGGCGACTCGACCTTTCACGCCATCGCGGGTCACACGCTCATCCGCTACGTCGACCCCCTGCCGCCGGGCACCGACCCGGTGACCGTGCCGCCGCCGCAGGGCAACGTGCCACCCACTCCCCCGCGGGCGGGGTCGATCTCTCCGCCGAGCGCGCAGCTCGAGTTGGAGCAGGGCGACAGCCGCAAGGTCGACTACGTGCTGACCCTGCCGGAGAACCCCACCCCGCTCGACGTGATGTACCTCGTCGACACCTCGCCGACGATGCTGCCCTACATCAAGGCGCTGCGGGAGAACACCAACGCCATCACCAACGCACTCGCCCGCGACAAGATCGACGTCAATGTCGGGCTGGCGTTCTTCACCACCGGGCCCTCGCGCGGCAGCGCCCCCTACCCGGTCGTCGACCCCGGCAAGACCTGCGACGAAGGCGACACCGAGCTGCCCTACGTCAAGCCCGAGGTCTTTAAGCTGCTCGCGCGCATCAGCGAGCCCGGGCCGGACTTCGCCGCGAAGGTCAACCAGCTGCGCGTGCGCTGCGTCCCCAGCACCGCGACGGTCAACAAGGGCACCGCCTTCAACGCCAACGAGGCGCAGGTCCTCGCGCTCGACCAGCTCCTCAACGGCGAGGGCGTCGACATCGTCGAGTCGCAGGGTGCCCTGACGATCGACCCGGGGCAGAGGGCCGGTTGGCGGCAGAACCGCTTCATCCGCCGCGTGATCGTCCACGCGACCGACGAGCCCTTCGTCAACAAGAACGAGCGTCCCGAGTGGCCCGCCGGCAGCCCGGAGACCGCCGCCGGCGAGCTCGACGTGCAGAAGGTCATCGACGACCTCAAAGAGCAGAAGGTCCTGCACCTGGGCATCGACCCGAGCGGCAAAGAGGCCATCAGCGACCTCAAGCGCGTCGCCCTGGGCACCGGGACGGTGGCCCCGAAGGGCGGCGCGGTCTGCGACCCCAAGACCGGGGTGCGCACCCTCGAGGGCGACCCGCTGGTCTGCGGCAGCGCGAGCGACTTCCGCGACGCGCTCGTCTCCCTGCTCAAGGGCCTGGTCGACCGCCAGGATGTCACCCTCAACACCACCACCGGCAGCAACGCCGTCGGCTCGATCTCGGCGGCCGGGCTCAAGGGCGTCAACGTGTCGGTGGACAACACGCTGCGCTTCTCGGTGACCTACAGCTGCGCCGACATCCCCCCGGGGAAGTACCTCACGACGCTCGAGAGCCGGCTGCGCGGCACCAAGGTCGCGGTCACGCGCACCAACCTCAGGTGCGTCAAGGCCGCCGCCCGGGTGATCCGGCCGCTGCCGGAGGTCGAGCCCGCGATCGCGCCGCCGCCGCAGCCGGTCCAGCCCGCGCTGCCTCCGCCCGCTCCCCCGGCCCCCGCGGCGCAGCCGCAGGTCCAGCCCCAGGCGCAGGTCCAGGTCCAGGTCAACCCGATGACGGCCGCGATGCTCGAGCAGCAGGAGCAGCTCCAGCTCGCGCTCGCCCTCAACGGCACCGAGCGACCGACCGACGACACCGAGCTGGCCATGGTCGACCGGCAGAGCCGCCGCGAGCGGGGCGCGCAGGTCGTCCTGCTCGCCTCGATGGCCATGGCGTCGGTGGCCGGCGTGCGTCGGCTGCGCACCCAGCAGGAGCACGGCGTACGACGCATCGAGTGAGCCTGGGCCGGGCACGCTGTCTCGTATGACAGACGGGCCGGGCCGACGTATGCCCGCTAGTGTGACCAAGATGACACAAGTCGGGCGGGTCTACGGAGGGCGCTCGGAGGCCGAGCGCAGGGCCGACCGTCGACAGCGACTCGAGGACGCCGGCCTGGCGCTGTTCGGCACGGTGGGCTGGTCGGGGGCCAGCATCGAGCGCCTCTGCCAGGTCGCCGCCGTGGCGACGCGCTCCTTCTACGAGGAGTACGAGACCCGCGAGCACCTGCTGCGCGCCGTCTACGACCGGCTCGTCACGGAAGCCACCCAGCTGTGCCTGGACGCTGTCGCCAAGGCCCCGCACGACCTCGAGGCCCGGACCCGGGCCGGGCTCGGCACCTACGTCCGCTTCCTCACCGATGACCCGCGGCGCGCGCTGGTCGTCAGCAGCGAGGCCCGCAGCACTCCCTTGATGAAGAGCGACCGGGCCGCGGCGCTGGCGGGTTTCGCCGCGCACATCCAGTCCGAGACGAGGTCGTTGCGCCGCCGCAGCGATGCCGGGGACCGGACCATCGCCCTCGCCCTCGCGGGTGCTGTCTCCGAGGTGCTGGCCGACTGGGTGCAGCAGCCGGAGCCGCGGCCCGACGTCGAGCCCATCGTGGGCGAGCTGACCCGGTTGTTCGTGGCGGCGCTCACACCTGGCGAGGAGTTGCGGGAGGAGCAGGCGGGGTAGGCAGACCCTCGGATACTGCCACCGTTCGGAGGACCACCTTGCGCATCTGGCCCGGCTCGCCCTACCCGCTCGGTGCCACGTTCGACGGCAGCGGTACCAACATCGCGTTGTTCAGCGAGGTCGCGCA
This sequence comes from Mycobacteriales bacterium, assembly GCA_030697205.1. Taxonomy (NCBI): domain Bacteria; kingdom Bacillati; phylum Actinomycetota; class Actinomycetes; order Mycobacteriales; species Mycobacteriales bacterium. The sequence continues at coordinate 102,381 of JAUYQP010000030.1, read as the reverse complement.
GCGCGTCGAGCTCTGCCTGTTCGACGACGAGGGCTCCGAGGTGCGGATCGACCTGAGGGAGCGCGACGGCTTCGTCTGGCACGGCTACCTCCCGAGCGTCGGCCCCGGCCAGCGCTACGGCTTCCGGGTCCACGGCCCGTTCGACCCGGCCAACGGCCACCGCTGCAACCCGTCGAAGCTGCTGCTCGACCCCTATGCGAAGGCGGTCGACGGCGAGGTCGACTGGAGCGAGGCCTGCTTCAGCTACTCCTGGTCCGACGGCTCGTTCAACGACGCCGACTCGGGCCCGCACATGCCGAAGTCGGTGGTGATCAGCCCCTTCTTCGACTGGGACAACGACCGACACCCGCGTACGCCGTACAACGAGACCGTGATCTACGAGGCGCACGTGAAGGGTCTGACGCAGACCCACCCGGGCATCCCCGAGGAGATCCGCGGGACCTACGCCGCCGTCGCGCACCCGGTGATGCTCGAGCACTACAAGCGCATCGGCGTGACTGCGATCGAGCTCATGCCGGTCCACCAGTTCGTGCACGACAGCCACCTCGCCGAGCGCGGGCAGCGCAACTACTGGGGCTACAACACCATCGGCTTCCTGGCCCCCCACAACGCCTACTCCTCGCGCGGGCAGCGCGGCGAGCAGGTCCAGGAGTTCAAGGCGATGGTGAAGGCCCTGCACGCCGAGGGGCTCGAGGTCATCCTCGACGTCGTCTACAACCACACCGCGGAGGGAAACCAGCTGGGGCCGACGCTGTCGTTCCGCGGCATCGACAACGCCAACTACTACCGGCTCGTCGACGGCGACCAGGAGCACTACTACGACACGACCGGCACCGGGAACACCCTGCTGATGCGCAGCCCGCACGTGCTGCAGCTGATCATGGACTCGTTGCGGTACTGGGTCACGGAGATGCACGTCGACGGCTACCGCTTCGACCTCGCGAGCAGCCTCGCCCGGCAGTTCCACGAGGTCGACCGGCTGTCGGCCTTCTTCGACCTCGTGCACCAGGATCCCGTCGTCAGCCAGGCCAAGCTCATCGCCGAGCCCTGGGACATCGGCCACGACGGCTACAACGTGGGTGGTTTCCCTCCCCTGTGGACCGAGTGGAACGGCAAGTACCGCGACACGGTCCGCGACTACTGGCGCGGTGAGCCGGCCACGCTCGCCGAGTTCGCGTCACGGCTCACGGGCTCGGCGGACCTCTACGAGAACGACGGCCGCCGACCCTTCGCCTCCATCAACTTCGTCACCGCGCACGACGGCTTCACGATGCACGACCTGGTGTCCTACAACGACAAGCACAACGAGGCCAACGGCGAGGACGGCAAGGACGGGGAGAGCCACAACTCGTCCTGGAACTGCGGTGTGGAGGGCGAGACCGACGACCTCGACGTCGTGGCCCTGCGCGAGCAGCAGAAGCGCAACTTCCTCACCACGCTGTTCCTGAGCCAGGGCGTCCCGATGCTGTTGCACGGCGACGAGCTCGGCCGCACCCAGCTCGGCAACAACAACGTCTACGCCCAGGACAGCGAGATCGCGTGGGTCGACTGGGAGCGGGCCCGCGACTTCGAGGTCCTCACCGACTTCACGGCAAGCCTCGCCCGACTGCGCAGGGAGCACCCCGTCTTCCGACGGCGCCGGCACTTCAAGGGCCGAGCGGTCAAGGGCTCCGAGCTCGGCGACATCGGCTGGTTCACCCCTGCCGGCGACTGGATGTCCGACGAGGACTGGGAGTCCGGCTTTGCGAAGTCGGTCTCGGTCTTCCTCAACGGCAAGGGCATCCGCGAGCCCGACCCGCGTGGCGAGCCGGTCGTCGACGACTCGTTCTTCCTCCTCCTCAACGGCCACCACGAGCCGCTCGACTTCGTGCTGCCCGAGCTCGGTGCAGGTGAGAGCTGGGTCGTGGAGCTCGACACCGCCGCGCCGATGCGCGACGAGGCGGACCGTCGCAACATCAAGATCGGCGACGCGGTCGAGGTCGAGGGACGCTCCGTGCTCGTGCTCCGCGCGGAGTTCTGAGTGCCCCACCTGCCCGCTGCCGGTCGGCCCGTCCCGGTCTCGACCTACCGGGTCCAGCTGACACCGTCGTTCGGGTTCGCCGACGCCGCTGCGGTCGTGCCGTACCTGGCCGAGCTCGGGGTCACGCACCTCTACTGCTCGCCCTACCTGCAGTCCGCACCGGGCTCCCAGCACGGCTACGACGTCGTCGACCACGACCGGCTCGACAGCGACCTCGGTGGTCCGGTCGACTACCTCCGCCTCGTCGAGGCCTGCGCCGAGGCGGGCCTCGGTGTCGTGCTCGACATCGTGCCCAACCACATGGCCGTCAGCGAGCCCGAGCAGCAGAACGCCGCCTGGACCTCGGTGCTGCGCGACGGGCCGTCCTCGGCGTACGCCTCGTGGTTCGACGTCGACTGGGCGTCTCCCGACAACCCCGGCAAGGTGCTGGTGCCCGTCCTCGGCAAGCCGCTCGAGCTGTCGCTGGACGAGCTGGTCGTGACGCCCGAGTCGGTCACCTACTACGAGCACGTGCTGCCGGTCGCGCCGGGCACCTTCGTCGAGGGCGACCCGCTCGCGACCCTGCAGGCGCAGCACTATCGCCTCGCACACTGGCGCGACGCGGCCGACTCCCTCGACTACCGCCGCTTCTTCGACGTGACGACACTGGCGGGGCTGCGGGTCGAGGTGCCGGAGGTCTTCGACGCGACCCATGCCCTCGTGCTGCAGCAGCTGCGTGACGGCGTCGTCGACGGGCTTCGGGTGGACCACCCCGACGGTCTCGCCGACCCGGAGGGCTACCTCCGCCGCCTGGCCGAGGCCTCGGGCGGCTCGTGGGTGGTCGTGGAGAAGATCCTCGAGCCCGGTGAGGAGCTGCCCTCGACGTGGGACACCGCGGGCACGACCGGCTATGACGCGCTCAACCGGCTGCTCGGGCTCTTCGTCGATCCCCTCGGCGAGCAGCGGCTGACCGCGCTGTGGCGCGAGCGCGACCCGCTGCCCTACGACGAGGTCGTCGAGCAGTCGAAGCGTCTGGTCCTGTCGGAGGTGCTGCGACCCGAGGTGCACCGTCTCGTCCGGCTCGCCCAGGACGCCACCGGGCTTCCCACCGAACGACTCGAGCCCCCGCTCGTCGAGCTGCTCGTCGCCTTCGGCGTCTACCGCGCCTACCTCCCGCCCGACGGCCCCGCGGACGAGGCCGCCCGCGGCCACGTCGACCACGCCGTCGCCCTGGCCCGCTCGCGGCGACCCGACCTCGCCGACGACCTGCACCTGTGGCGGGGCCTCGTGCTCGGCGAGGGCGGGGCTCCCGAGCTCGTCACGCGGTTCCAGCAGACCTGCGGGCCGGTGATGGCCAAGGGCGTCGAGGACACCGCCTTCTACCGCTACCTGCGGCTCACGGCGCTGTGCGAGGTCGGCGGCGATCCAGGCACCTTCGGCGTCCTGCCTGCCGACTTCCACCGGGCCTGTGTCGAGCAGGCCGACGACTGGCCGCTGTCGATGACGACGCTCTCGACCCACGACACGAAGCGCTCCGAGGACGTCCGCGCCCGACTGGTGCTGCTGTCGGAGATGCCCGACGAGTGGGGTGCCGTCGCAGCCCGGTGGGACGCCCGCCACCCCGACCTCGACGCGCCCACCCGCTACCTCGTCTGGCAGACCCTCGTCGGGGCGTGGCCCCTCGCCCCCGAGCGGCTCGGGGCCTACCTCGAGAAGGCGACCCGGGAGGCCAAGGCCAGCACCAGCTGGGTGGACCCCGCTCCGGCGTACGACGAGAGCCTGCAGCGCGTCGCCCGCGCGGTCCTGGCCGACCGAGACCTGGTCGCCGAGGTCGAGGACCTGGTCGCGCGGCTCGACGGCCCGTGGCGCACGACGTCGCTCGCCCAGAAGCTCGTGCAGCTGACGATGCCCGGGGTCGCCGACACCTACCAGGGCACCGAGCTCGCGGACCTGTCCCTCGTCGACCCCGACAACCGGCGGCCGGTCGACTTCGACGAGCGGCGCCGCCAGCTCGCCGACCTCGGCAGCGCTGATCCCAAGCTGCGCCTGCTCGCGACGTCCCTGCGGCTGCGGCGCGACCGGCCCGAGACCTTCCTGCGCGGGAGCTACACGCCGCTGCCCGCAGGGCTGCGCGCGCTGGCCTTCTGCCGCGGCGAGGAGGTCGTCACGGTCGTGCCGGTCCGCGCCGTGTCGGTGGCCCGGGACGGCTGGGGCGACGAGGCGGTGGAGCTCCCGCCGGGTCGGTGGCACGACCTGCTCACCGATGCCGAGCACGACGGCGGCAGCGTGCGCCTGGCCGACCTGCTCACCGACTCCCCCGTGGCGCTGCTGGTCCGCGCATGACGCGGCTGTGGGCACCGCGGGCCACCTCGGTCGCCCTGGTCCGGGGTGAGGAGCGGCTCCCGATGACCTTTGCCGAGGACGGCTGGTGGTCCGGTCCGGCGCTCACCCCCGGCAGCGACTACGGCTTCTCCCTCGACGGCGGACCGGTCCGACCCGACCCGCGCGCGACCTGGCTCCCGCACGGAGTCCACGGCCCGAGCCGCGGCTACGACCACGGGGAGTTCGCCTGGACCGACGCCACCTGGTCCGGCGTCGCTCTCGAGGTGGCCGTCCTCTACGAGCTGCACGTCGGCACCTTCACCCGAGAGGGCACCTTCGACGCCGCCGCGGGGAGGCTCGACCACCTCGTGGACCTCGGGATCACGGCCGTCGAGCTGCTGCCCTGCAACGCCTTCGACGGCCGCTGGGGCTGGGGCTACGACGGGGTCGCGCTGATGGCCGTCCATGAGCCCTACGGCGGGCCCGACGCACTCAAGCGCTTCGTCGACGCCTGCCACGCACGCGGGCTCGGCGTCGTCATGGACGTCGTGCTCAACCACCTCGGGCCGGCCGGCAACTACCTTCCCGAGCTCGGCCCCTACCTCACCGACGCCCACACGACGCCGTGGGGCTCGGCGGTCAACCTCGACCAGCCGGGCAGCGACGAGGTCCGGCGCTTCCTGCTCGACGTGTGCGTCGCCTGGCTGCGCGACTTCCACTGCGACGGGCTGCGCCTCGACGCCGTGCACGCTCTCGTCGACGACCGTGCGGTGCACCTGCTCGAGGAGCTCGCGGTCGAGGTCGAGCAGCTGGGGCGGGAGGTGGGCCGACCGCTGTTCCTCGTCGCGGAGTCCGACCGCAACGACCCGCGCACCGTCACCCCGCGTGTGCAGGGCGGGCTCGGCCTCGATGGCCAGTGGGCCGACGACGTCCACCACGCCGTGCACGCGCTCGTGACCGGTGAGCGTTCGGGCTACTACGGCGACTTCGGCTCCCTGCCGACCCTCGCGAAGGCGCTGAGGGGCGTCTTCGTGCACGACGGCTGCTGGTCGAGCTTCCGCGGCCGCTCCCACGGTCGGCCGGTGCCCGACGACCTCGAGGGCTGGCGCTTCGTCACCTACCTGCAGGACCACGACCAGGTCGGCAACCGCGCCGTCGGCGACCGGCTCTCCCAGACGCTGCCCGACGGACTGCTCCGGATCGGGGCCGCTCTCGTCCTGCTCTCACCCTGCACTCCGATGCTGTTCATGGGCGAGGAGTGGGGCGCGCAGACGCCCTGGCAGTTCTTCAGCGACCACTCCGGTGATCTCGGCGACGCCGTGCGCAACGGCCGCCGTGAGGAGTTCGGCCGGCACGGCTGGGACGTCGAGGCGGTCCCCGACCCGCAGGCCGAGTCGACCTTCCGCGCCTCGCAGCTCGACTGGTCGGAGCTCGAGAGCGCACGAGCCCAGTCGCTGCTCGGGTGGTATCGCGATCTGCTCGCCCTGCGTCGCACGCGCCCGGACCTCGCGGACGGCCGCCGCGACCTCGTGCAGGTGAGCTACGACGAGGACGCCCGCTGGGTCGTCGTCCGGCGAGGCGGCGTCGCGCTGGTCTGCAACCTCGGCAGCGGCGACCTGCAGGTGCCCGTGCGCGGTCAGGTCGACGCGGTGCTGCTTGCCAGCGGGCCCGTGTCGGTGGTCGACGGGGCGGTGGCGGTCGCCGGCGAGTCGGCCACCGTCGTGGCCCTCTCCTGACGACTGGCACCCACGAGCGTCCTGGCGCTGTACGGGGACGAGCCACTGGCCGCCCGTACCATGTACTAGATTTTTGTACTACCCTCAGATCATGACCGAGGTCCCCGTGCGCGAGCTCAACCAGGACACCGCCGGGGTGCTGGCGCGAGTCAAGCGTGGCGAGGCGATCGACGTGACCGAGCGCGGCACGGTCATCGCGCGGTTGATCCCGGCGGAGAACCACCCCTTGGCCGAGCTGATCGGCACGGGACGGCTGCGCCCAGCCACCACCTCCGGGCCGGCGCCTCGGCCGCCGGGACCGGTCCGCACCGACAACGAAGCGGGCGAGCTGTTGCGCCGACTCCGCGACGACGAGCGCTACTGATGCTCTACCTGGACACGGCAGCCCTGGTGAAGTTGGTGCGCCCGGAGCGGGAGTCCGAGGCATTGGCTGACTGGCTGGACGCGCGCTCTCCCGCGCCGTGGGTGTCCTCGGTGGTGGTAGAGGTCGAACTACCCCGCGCGCTGCGCCGCAGCGACCCGGCGCTGCTCGGTGGTGTACCCGCCGTCATCGCCCGGCTCGCCCGTTACGAGATCGACGAGGTTGTGCGCGCCACCGCGGCCGCGTATCCCGATCCGAACCTGCGCAGTCTCGACGCGATCCACCTCGCGACCGCGAGCGCGGTCTTCGGGACTCGCCTGGACGCCTTCGTCACCTACGACCAACGCCTCGCCGACGCCGCCACGAGCATCGGGCTACCGGTCGCGAGCCCCGGCCAACCCTGATCACCGGCAGTCGGCAGAGCGGCCGGGGCGGGCCTGCTCAGGCCCGGGCACGCGCTGACCGCTTGTCGTCGTACATCAGCGCGTCGGCGACCGCGAGCGCGTCGGCGGGCGCGTCACCAGGGGTCGCCAGGTGGGCACCGATGCTGGCCCCGACCTCGAGGCGCCGCCCATGGATCTGGTGCGGAGGCGCCAGGACCTGCGAGATGCGGCGCTCCATCTCGTAGAGGCCCTCGTCACTGATGCCCGGGGCGACGATGGCGAACTCGTCGCCGCCCGTGCGAGCCACCGTGTCCGTCGGGCGCACGACCGTACGCAGCCGATGTGCCACCTCGAGCAGCACCTCGTCGCCGGCCGCGTGACCGAAGGTGTCGTTGACCGGCTTGAAGGCGTCGAGGTCGATGACGAGGACCCCGACCTCAGGGCTTCGTCGGCTTCCGCGTGGGACGAGCGCCTGCCCGAGCTGACTGTGCAGCAGGGTGCGGTTGGCCAGGCCGGTCAGCGGGTCCTGCGAGGCTCTGCGCTCGAGCTCCTGCTCCGCCGACTTCAGCCGCGTGACGTTCACGTGCGACACGAGAGCCCCGGACCGCTCACCGTCCAGGGGAGTGATCCTCAACAGGAACCACCTGCCGAAGGTGGGACTGGGGCAGGCATAGGACAGCTCGCTCTCCACGCTGTCACCTGCGAGCACAGCGCGCAGACCGCTCGCGGCTACCGCAGCGTCCGCGCACCCAGAGGCCGAGGCGCGTTCGCACACCTCGAGGTAGCTCACGCCCGTCGATGTCGCGGCCTCCGAGCCTGCGTTGTCCAGCGCGAACATCCGCCACGCGCGGTTGACCGCAATCACGACGCCGTCGGCGTCGAGTACCGCCGTGGAGTCCGGGAAGGCGTCCAGGACCTGCTGTGCACCGGGCTCCCACTGCGCTGTGCGCGCCTGTGGGACCCAGGCCTCGGCCCGCGTGCCGTCCACCGCACAACCCTTCGCCTCGGAACCCGTCAGCCTGCTTGTCGGCAGCCGAGCCGCTCGCCCTGACGCCAGGTCGCGAAGTCAGTCAGAACTGCCCAGGTCCACAACCCATAAGGACCAGGTCCGTGACACCAGGGCGGCGTCCCCCGGGTCAGGTCGACGTGGCCTGCCTGGCCAGCGCTGTCAGACGCGACACCGCCCGGAGGTACTTCTTGCGATAGCCGCCGCGCAGCAGGTCGTCGGGGAAGAGCTCCCCGAGGGGCACCCCGCTCGCGACCACCGGCAGGTCGCGGTCGTAGAGCCGGTCGGCCAGGACGACGAGGCGCAAGGCGACCGCCTGGTCGGTGACGGGCCGGACCCCGCTCAGGCAGACCAGCTCCAGCCCGTCGAGCAGACCGCCGTAGCGACTCGGGTGCAGCGCGGCGAGGTGGTCGAGCAGCGCACCGAAGTCGTCGTACGACGCCCCTGTGGTCGTGTCCGCGCGTCGTCGCACCTCCTCGTCGGGCAGCGGGTCGGGGGCGGCGGGCAGGCCGCGGTGGCGGTAGTCCTCGCCGTCGACGCGCAGTGACGAGAAGTGGGCCGACAGGCCCTGGATCTCGCGCAGGAAGTCACTCGCGGCGAAGCGGCCCTCCCCCAGCGCGCCGGGCAGGGTGTTGCTGGTGGCAGCGACCCGGACGCCGGCGTCGACGAGGCGGGCGAGCAGGGTGCTGACGAGGACGGTGTCGCCCGGGTCGTCGAGCTCGAACTCGTCGATGCACAGCAGCCGGTGACCGGACAGCGCCTCGACCGCGGTCGCGAAGCCGAGGGCGCCGACGAGGTGGGTGAGCTCGACGAAGGTGCCGTAGGCCTTCGGGCCGGGTGCGGCGTGCCAGAGCGACGCCAGCAGGTGGGTCTTGCCGACGCCGTAGCCGCCGTCGAGGTAGACCCCGGCGAACCCGGGGGGCGGCTCGCGACGGAACAGCCGCTTCGGCGGCGGGGTCAGCGACGCGGCGAAGGCCTGCAGCGCGGTGACCGCGGCGGCCTGCGACGGCTGCGCCGGGTCGGGCAGGTAGGTCCCGAAGCGGGCGCCGGCGAAGCGCGGCGGCGGGACGAGGGACGCGACGAGCTCCTCGGCGGGCACCACCGGCGAGCGGTCGACGAGGCGGACGGGCACCCGGCGAGCCTAGGAGAGCGCGGCACTAGGGTCGGTCGCATGAGCGAAGCGGTGGCGGGCGCGGACCCGTCGGTCGTCGGTCCCTACCTCGCGGACGTCCTCGGCGACCCGGCCTGGACGGACTGCGAGGTCAGCCTCATCGCCGGCGGCAAGTCCAACCTCACCTACCGCGTCTCGAGCGGGGCGGGGCAGGTCGTCCTGCGCCGCCCGCCACTCGGGTCGATCCTGCCGACGGCCCACGACATGGCGCGCGAGCACACCGTGATGGCCGGCCTCGCGGGGTCCGGCGTACCCGTGCCGAGGATGCGCCACCTGTGCACCGACCCCGAGGTCCTCGGGCAGCCGTTCTACGTGATGGACCTCGTCGAGGGCCACATCGTCAAGGAGGCCTTCCCGCCCGGCTACGCCGACCAGCCGTCACAGCGCCGCGCGGTCTGCGAGGGCCTCGTCGGGGTGCTCGCGACGCTGCACGAGGTCGACTACGAGGCCGTGGGGCTCGGGTCCTTCGGCCGGCCCGACGGCTACCTCGCGCGTCAGGTCTCGCGCTGGGGCAAGCAGTGGGAGGCGACCCGCCTCGACGGCATGGAGGCCCTCGACGCGCTCGCGACCCAGCTCGCCGAGCAGCGCCCCGAGACGCAGCGCCACACGATCGTCCACGGTGACTACCGCCTCGACAACACGATGCTGCACCCGACCGACCCGGGCACCGTCGTCGCCGTCCTCGACTGGGAGATGTCGACGCTGGGCGACCCGCTCGCCGACCTCGGCATCCTGCTCGTCTACTGGGGCGAGGGCGACGAGACCGGCCTGCGCAAGCAGGGCGTCATCGTCCCGCAGGTCACCGGCCTGGAGGGCTGCCTGACCCGCAACGAGGTCGTGGAGCTCTACGCGCAGCGCTCCGGACTCGACGTGTCGACCCTGCCCTGGTACGTGAGCTTCGGCTTCTTCAAGCTGGCCGTCGTCTGCGCCGGCATCGCCGCCCGGTCCAAGGCCGGCGCGATGGTCGGGGAGGGCTTCGACGGCTACGACGCGGTCGTGGGGCCGCTCGTCGAGCTCGGCCGCGCGACCCTGGCCGACGGGGTCGTGCACTAGCTGCGGCGCGAGACCTTCCACGCCCACAGCACCAGCGGGACCTGCAGCGGCAGCCGCGCGATCGTCACGACCTGCTCGACGGTGGTGTCGGCGTCGAGCGCGCCCTTGATGTTGCCGGGGAAGACCGCGACGAAAAGCCCCGCGCTCGCCAGCGCCGCGGGCCGGCGGGTGCGCGGGACGGCGACGAGCGCGCCGAGCAGCAGCTCGACGACCCCGCTGCCGTAGGTCCACTGCCGGGCCGTCCCGGGCAGCGCCTCCGGGATCATCGGGTCGTAGAACGACGGCTGGACGAAGTGGGTCGTGCCCGCGCCGAGGAGCAGGGCGGCGAGCAGGTAGGGCGAGGCGGCGCGCAGTCGGGACACGTGATCACCCTAGGGTCGCGGGCATGGACGTGATCCCCGGGACCTACCAGCACTGGAAGGGGCCGCAGTACCTCGTGCTCGGCCTCGGCCACGACGCCAACGACGCCGACCGCACGACAGTCGTCTACCTGCCGCTCTACCCCGTCGACGGCCCGCCCTTCGCGGTGCGCACCCTCGAGGACTTCGCCGGCTGGGTCGACCCGGAGACAGGTGTGACCACCGAGGAGGGGACCGGCGTACGCCGCTTCGCACCCCTGCGCTGAGGCCTCCTCCAGCCCCGCCGCTGTGAGGGCGCTCACCTCGACGGTGAACGCACGGCGGCCACCCGACGACCCGGGTGAGCGTTGCGTGAACAACGACGCCGCGAGGCAGGGAAGGGCCGCCGGAGCCGCCAACGTGGACCGGGACAGCCGTCTCGTCCCACGTCCCGGAGGACTCACCCGTGCCCAGCATCTCCCGTCGCTCACTCCTGCTTGGCGCCACCGCCGCCGGTGTCGGCGTCGCGCTCGACGGCGCCTTCGCCGCCACGCCCTCCAGCCCGCTCGGCAGCGCACCCCGCATCAGCAAGGTCGACGACGGGAAGGTCTTCCCGCAGAGCGTCGCCTCGGGTGACCCGACCGCGAGCGGCGTGATCCTCTGGACCCGCGTCGACCCGGCGCGCATCACCGGTCGCGACGTCCTCGTGCTCGAGGTGGCGACCGACGCGGCGATGAAGAAGGTCGTGCTGCGCCGCAGCATCGCCGCCAAGGACGTCCGCAAGGACCGCGACGGCACCGTGCGGGTCGACGTCGACGGACTGCTGAAGGCCAACCGCTTCTACTTCTTCCGCTTCGTCTACCGCGGTGTCGCATCGCGGACGGGCCGGGCCCGCACCGCGCCGGCCGTCGGCCAGGATGTGAAGAGCCTGCGGCTCGGCGTCTTCTCCTGCCAACAGTTCGCCGCCGGGTTCTACGGCGCCTACCGCCACGCGATGACCGACAAGCTCGACTACCTCGTCCACGTCGGCGACTTCATCTACGAGGGCAACGACGTCGGCAACGCCAACGGCCGCGACGTCGCGCTGCCCAGCGGCGCGACCGTCATGAGCAGTCTCGCCGACTGCTACACCGTGCACCGCTCCTACCGCAGCGACCCGGACCTGCAGCGCGCGATGGAGCAGCACACCATCATCGCGACCTGGGACGACCACGAGATCGTCAACAACCCCTACTACGACTACGACGCGAAGGCGCACGCCAGCGGCAGCCACCCGCGCGGTGACGACGCAGCCTTCATGCGGAAGTACGCCCTCGAGGCGGCCGCGGCGTACTTCGACTGGATGCCGGTGCGCGCGAAGCTCGTCCGTACCGGGACCGACCCGCACTCCTCCTGGCGCCTCTACCGCGCGGTGCGGCTCGGCGACCTCGCCGACCTGCTCATGGTCGACGGGCGGTGGTACCGCGAGGCCCAGCCGGACACCGGCGCGGAGAACGTCGAGGGCACGTCGTCGGCGTCGCAGACCTCGACGATGCTCGGCAAGGACCAGGCCAATTGGCTGGCCACGCAGATCCGGGCGTCGAAGGCGACCTGGCGGGTGCTCGGCAACCAGACCATCTTCCAGCCGTGGGGCGCGATGCTGCCCGGCCCGTCACGCGCCTACATCAACATGGACGCCTGGGACGGCTACCGCGACGAGCGCGACTCCATCGTGGCCGCGTTCGCCGCGCGACCGAAGGGCAACCTCATCCTCACCGGCGACATGCACGCCTTCGTCTGGGGCTTCGTCCAGGACAGCTACGGCGCCGAGGGTCTCGTCGGCGGTCAGAAGGTCGCGTTCGAGGTCATGACGTCGGGCGTCACGTCGACCGGTCTGTTCTTCGCGGCCGAGGAGACCCCCGGGGCCGAGGAGGCCATCGAGGCGACGCAGTTCGCGCTCAACCCCCACATGCGACTGTGGAACTGGACCCGCCACGGCTACACCGTCGTCGATCTGACGCCGACCCACGCCGACGTCACGGCGTACGTCGTGGGCATCGACACCGCAGACGCGCAGCGCACGCTGCTGATGAAGGGCCGCATCCCCGCCGGCGAGATGGAGCTCGAGGTGCTGGAGCGCAACAGCCCCGGCGGGCTGCCCGTGACGACCCCTCCCCCGCCGGCGCTGCCGACCGGTCGGCCGGTCAGCGTGCGGACGTGGGACCAGGTCGAGGACCTGATGCGCTAGCCGTCAGCGGTCCCGGACGGTCTCCAGCCGGGCCCGGGTCGTCGCAGCGAGGGTGGCGTCGTGGGTGGAAGCCCACGACGCCACCTCGTCCGCGGCCTCGGCGAAGAAGCCGTCAAGCTCGGCCAGCAGACGGGTCGTCGCGTCGATGGCGAGGGCGACGACCGGCAGCCGCTCGGGGTACATCGGTCGGCCGTGGAACTCGCGGCGGTCACCCGGACCGCCCTGCCCTGACTCGAGCAGCGTGAGCGGACCGTCGTCGTCGAGGTACTCCCCCACGATCGCGCGCAGGTCGTCGAGCATCGCCCGCGCACCGTCGGCGGTCGCGCGCAGCGACTGCTCGAGGTCGGCGACCGTGCCGTGGTCGGCGTAGAAGGCGCGCAGGACGCCCTCGACCTGCAGGTGCGGCTCCTCCGGGGGCGTCGCGAGCCAGTCGGCGAGGGCAACGCGCCCGGCGTCGGTGATGGCGTAGCGCTTGCGCGACCGCTTGCCGGCCGCCTCCTCGGTGACGGTCGCCCAGCCGAGCTCCACCAGCCGCCCCTGCTCGCGGTAGAGGTGCCCCTCGGACACGGGCCACACGAAGCGCAGGCTGCGTCGTACCTGCTGGGTGAGCTCGTAGCCCGTCCAGGGCCGGGTGGCGAGCATGCCGAGGACGCCGTAGGTGGCGGATGAGGCGTTCACCCTTGTCAGACTACTCGCAATGTGAGTAGTGTCCGCCACATGGGGATCGGGAAGCTGCGGTGCAGCGTCGTGGACGTCGAGGACCTCGCGGTCGCGGAGGCCTTCTACAGCGCCCTCACCGGGCTCGCGGTCATCCCGTCGGTCTTCCCGGGGCGCTACTCCTACCTCGGCCGGCCCGACCCCTGGGACCACGAGCTGATCCTGCACAAGGTGTCGACCACCAAGGGGGCCGAGGCCAACCGCGGCCACATCGACATCTGGGTGCGCTCGGTGTCGACGTCCATCGCCGAGGTCGAGGCGATCGGCGGGCGGCTGAAGAAGCCTCCTGCGCTCTACCCGCGGCCGGGCTCCTACCCGGGCGAGCAGCCCCGCATCGACTGGGCGGTGATGCAGGACCCGTTCGGCAACGAGTTCTGCGTCATCGCCGTGCGCACCCCGGACCAGGTCCGTGCCGTGGAGGGGGCGGCACGGATCGGCCCCGGGGACGACGACCACTGGCGCGCGGCAGCGGGCTGCGCGCTCTCACGAGAGGACTGACGTCATGGCCACACCGATCAGCGAGCTCCCCGTCGAGGTCGCGCAGGGCGAGCTCGAGACGAGGTACGCCGAGATGGGTGCGATGGCGATCCGCCACGTGCGCCTGCCCGCCGGCACCGACATGGGACCGGTCCTGCAGGGCCTGCCCGGCGACCGCTGTCCGAGCCCGCACTGGGGCATCGTGCTCGAGGGCTCCATCACCATTGAGCACGCCGACGGCTCGCTCGAGACCGCGCGGGCCGGCGAGGTCTACCACTGGCCGGCCGGTCACACCGGCACCACGTCGGAGGCCTGCGTCTTCCTCGAGATCGGGCCGGTCGCCGAGATGCGCGCCTTCAGCGAGCACGCCCAGAAGCTCTTCGCCCCGGCCTGATCTCAGCGATCGAGCTCGCAGTCCTCGCGGCGACCGGACTGGGCCTGGGCCAGGCTTTCGAGCAGCCGACGCGCGTTCGCCGGGACGCGCAGCAGGTGCGCAGTCTCCTGCAGGGCCTGGTAGTCCTCGAGGGACATGAGGACGGCGCTGCCGCACTTGGACAGGATCTCCACAGGTACGTGGTCGTCGTTGACCTGCTCGATCAGCGAGATGAGGGACTTCCGCGCGACGCTCGCAGTGATGGCCATGACCACCTCCAGTGGTTGCGACAACGGGTATGGCCGTCGAGGGGTCGACGTCAGGCACCGCACGTGTGTGGACGTGCGGGAGGATGGGCCGATGCAGCTGCCTGTCATGCCGCCGGTGAAGCCGATGCTCGCGAAGTCGGTGCCGGACGTACCCGAGGGCGACTACCTCTACGAGCCGAAGTGGGACGGCTTCCGCTGCATCGTCTTCCGCGACGGTGACTCCGTCGAGCTCGGCTCGCGCAACGAGAAGCCGCTGACCCGCTACTTCCCCGAGGTCGTCGAGGCTCTCAAGGCCCAACTGCCACAGCGGTGCGTCGTCGACGGCGAGATCGTCATCGTGTCAGGCAAGGGCCTCGACTTCGTGACCCTGCTGCAGCGCGTCCACCCCGCCGACAGCCGGGTGCGGATGCTGGCCGAGACGACCCCGGCCAGCTTCATCGCCTTCGACCTGGTCGCGCTCGGCGACGACGACCTGACCGGTCGGCCGCAGGCGGAGCGACGGGTGCTGCTCGAGCAGGCACTGGCGGGAGCGCAGCCGCCGGTGCACCTCACGCCGGTCACCGCAGACCCTGCCGTCGCGGGTGAGTGGTTCAAGGTCTTCGAGGGCGCGGGGCTCGACGGGGTGATGGCCAAGCCGGTCGCCCAGACCTACCAGCAGGACAAGCGCGTGATGCTCAAGGTCAAGCACGCGCGGACCTGCGACGTCGTCGTTGCGGGCTACCGGCTGCACAAGTCGGGTCCGGTCGTGGGGTCGCTGGTGCTCGGTCTCTACGACGACGCCGGCGCCCTGCAGCACGTCGGCGTCGCGGCGTCCTTCACGGCCGCCCGGCGGGCCGAGCTCATCGACGAGCTCGAGCCCTTCCGCACCGACGGTCCGCACCCGTGGGTCGGCGACGCCGTCCCCGAGCGCAACCCCGGCCAGTCGGCAGGGTCGCGGTGGAACTCCGGCAAGGACCTGTCCTTCGTCCCGCTGCGCCCCGAGCTCGTCGCCGAGGTCGGCTACGACGCGATGGAGGGCACCCGCTTCCGCCACACCGCGCAGTTCAAGCACTGGCGCCCGGACCGGACGGCGGAGTCGTGCACCTACGACCAGCTCGACCGGCCGGTCCGCTTCGACCTCGCCGACGTCCTGCGCGGCTGACAACCCGGTGGCGCTCCCCCACTAGCGTGGAGCCTCGTGTCCGCCACCCTCGTCGCGAGCGACGTCACCGTCGTACGCGGTCCTCTGCTCGTGCTCGCCGGGATCTCGCTCACCGTCGCGCCCGGGAGCCGCATCGGCGTCGTCGGGCCCAACGGTGTCGGCAAGTCCACGCTGCTGGCGTGCCTGTCCGGCGCTTTGACGCCTGACTCGGGGACGCTCGCGCTCGCGCCGCCGACCGCCAACGTCGGGCTGCTCCCCCAGGAGCCGGAGCGCCTCCCAGGCGAGACCGTGTCGGCGTTCCTGCTGCGCCGCACGGGGGTGACGGCGGCGCAGGCCGCGCTGGATGCCGCGACCGAGGCGCTGACGGTGGGGGCCGCGGGAGCCGACGACGCCTACTCCACCGCGCTCGAGCGCTGGCTCGACCTCGGCGGCGCCGACCTCGAGGTGCGCGCCGAGGAGGTCTGCGCCGACATCGGCCTGTCCCCCGCGCTGCTCGCGGCCGAGATGACGACGCTGTCCGGTGGCCAGGCCGCCCGCGCGTCACTCGCCTCCATCCTGCTGTCGCGCTTCGACGTCTTCCTGCTCGACGAGCCGACCAACGATCTCGACTTCGCGGGACTGGAGCAGCTCGAGTCCTTCGTCCTCGGTCTGTCGGCCGGTCTCGTGGTGGTGTCGCACGACCGCGAGTTCCTCTCGCGCACCATCACCTCCGTCCTCGACATCGACGGGCCGCTGCGCACCGCGCGCCTCTACAACGGCGGCTGGGACGCCTACCTCGACATGCGCGCGCTCGCCCGCCAGCAGGCCCGGGAGGCCTACGAGGAGTACGACGACAAGCGCGCCTCCCTCGTCACCCAGGCCCAGAAGCAGCGCGAGCAGTCTGTCCGCGGTGCGCTGCGCGCCAAGCGCAAGCGCCCCGACAACGACCGGGCCGCGCGGGGCGCTCGCATCGAGGCGGCCACGCACGCCGCGTCGCGCGTGCGCGGCATCGAGTCGCAGCTCAACCGCCTCGACGAGGTCGACGAGCCCCGCAAGGAGTGGCAGCTGCAGATGTCGATCGCCGCCGCGCCCCGCTCCGGCGACATCGTCGCGGTCCTCTCCGACGCCGTCGTCCAGCGCGGCACCTTCACCCTCGGGCCGATCTCACTGCAGATCGCCTACGGCGACCGCGTCGCGCTCGTGGGCCCCAACGGCTCCGGCAAGACCACCCTGCTCGAGGCGCTGCTCGGCCGACTCCCTCTCGTCTCCGGCGCCCAGACCCTGGGCTCGGGCGTCCGCCTCGGCGAGATCGACCAGGCGCGCTCTGCTTTTGCCGGATCGTCAACGGTCGTCGAGGTGGTCGAGGCCCGCACCGAGTGGCCGGCCGGCGAGGTCCGCACCCTGCTCGCGAAGTTCGGTCTGCGCGGTGACCACGTGAACCGTCCCGGGTCCTCGCTGTCGCCTGGCGAGCGGACTCGGGCCTCGTTGGCCCTACTGCAGGCGATCGGCGTCAATCTGCTGGTGCTCGACGAACCCACCAACCACCTCGACCTGCCGGCGATCGAGCAGCTCGAGTCAGCGCTAGATGCTTACGAGGGGACCCTTGTGCTGGTCACCCACGACCGCCGCCTACTCGATGCAGTCAACGTGGATCGACTACTCGCGTTGTAACTGCATCCCAACATCCCTGATGGCCGAACTGCCTTCCTGTGCCAGTAGCACCAACGGACGGCGGCGCGCACCGCTCAGGTGTTGGAGCAGGATCCGTTCGAGCCAGAGGTCGTCACCGTGAAGCTGTCATTGGAGCCAGCGACAGTGCTCACCCAGTTGGTTCGAGTGCCCGTCACACCCACGCGGTACGTGCCGGCGCCGAGGCTGAACGAAAGCACACGTGTCGCGGTGGTGTTGTTCGCGATCGCCGTGCCGTTCTGGGTGTAGGTGGGGGTCGGCGAACCGCTCCCGATGTACGTCCGCTGCCCTGTCACATTCGGCCCGGCACTGACTGTCCAGCTCATCGTGACTGTGCCCGTCATGATGCTCGACGACTTGTTCGTGGTCGAGCAGGCCGTGATGTTCACCCCGGTCGGGGCAGTGAGCGTCGCCGCCGTTGCCGCCGCCGACCCCGACCCCGAAGCGCTCCACGCGGCCGCAGCCAGGCCGGGCGCGCTCGCAACCAGCACGAGCGTGCCGATCGGAAGGAGCAGGCGGCGGAGGAGCATCTCAGACCTGTTCTCGTGAGTGGTGGCGGGGACGTTGGTTGATCTAGCCGACCTGGGCGACGACTGTCACGCCGCTGAACGTGAAGGTGGCACCCTGGCATCCGCTGTCAGAGTTGGCGCCCATGGTGATTAGGTTGCCGGCAGGGGTGATCGTGATATCGCTGTTGGCCGGGATGCTCACGTTCAGGCCCGAGGCAGTGGCAGTTGCCGCACTGACCAGCGCGCTCGTCACGGTGCAGGAGGCGTTCGAGGGGTTGCTGACACCAGTTGGCTGGGTCGCGGTCGCAAGCGTGTAGCCGGTGACCTTCACGGCTACGGGGTTCGGGTTGTGGACGTTGATGGTCGCGGGGACGCTGACACCGGGGTAGAGCAGCGTCGCGCTGCTCTGCACCGTGGTGACGTTGGCGGTCACCGGCACGACAGTCCCCGCCGCAGCAGATCCGACGCCAGTCCCGGATGCGGACCAGAAGGCATAGCCGATGCCGGTTGCCATCACGACGGCTGCGCCAGTAGCGGCGACAACGGTGAGGCTGCGGGCCTTCGAGTTCTTCGACATGGTCATCTTCCGATCGGGGATGGCGGGAAGGCTTCGGCTGGTCGGCTTGTCGGACCAGGAGCGCTGGGTGAAGGTCATGGAGGGCCTACTTGCTGTTCGCTGTGGCAGTGAAGGTGAACGACCACGACCTTGACTTGCACGCGTCCTGGTTGCGGGTCGAGCTGTTGTTCAGCCGCACGGTGACCGGGAGCGTCGCGGTGCCGTTCCGGCGGATCGTCACGGTCGCACCGGCTCCCGTCGTGGCGTTGTACCCGGCGACAAGGACCTCGAAGTCGGCCGGGGTGGTGCAGCTGCCGCTCGTCGGCGCCGGTGACGGGCCTGTGAGGACGGTGCGCACCGAGGTGAGCTCCACGTCCTGGTTGTTGGTGTTCTCGATTGTGAGCATCCGGGTCACGCTGATCCCAGGGGCAAGGCCCTGGATCGTGAGTGCGCCCCCGAGCGTCAGCGCCTTGGGCGGAGGATCGGCAGTTGGAGACTTGGTCGGCTTGGGTGTCGCCTTCGCCGCTGTGACCGTTCCACCACTGGAGCTCGTCGTTGCGGCGCTGACGAACTGGGCTGCGGTGATCGCGGCACCCGACGTCAAGAGGGCGCCGGCGGCGACGACCCAGTAGACGGCGGGCTGCTTCTTCACGACGCCTTCTCTCCAGAATGTGTGGGTCAGGTGCAGACGACGGCGCGGGCGGGACTGAGTGTCCCGCCCGCGCCGGCGGCGTCAGACCGTGCTGACAGTGTTGAAGGTGAGCACTACCGCGACGCTCTTGCACGCGTCCTGGCTGACGGTGGGCGAGTTGGCGAAGACCAGGGTCGCCGTCCCGAGGTCGACGGTTGCACCGGCCGCAGTCCCATCGCCGTGCGGCACGGTCACCGCGCTGGCGTCGACGTCAGCGACGGAGAACCACTGCGCGCAGGCCGAAACCGTCGGGGTCGTCACCGCGGTCTGGACCGTGGTGACCCGCAGGTCGGTAGCGCTGGTCGTGTCGCCCTTAATGGTGAAGGTCTCGGACTCTCCCGGCGCGAGGGCCGCGGGCGAGGTGCTCGTAATGCGAACGGTGCCGTTGCTGGCCTGCGCGGAAGCCGAGCCCGATCCGGAACCGCTGGTGGTCCAGTACGCGTAGGCGATGCCGGAGCCGGCCACACCGAGCGCGCCGATGGCGATGGCGGCGGTGGCCTTCTGAGCCGTGGTGAGCTTGCGCATGATGTCTCCTGTGGAGTGAGGGGCCTTGCGGTCCGGCCGGCCTGTCCGGCCGGGAGGCCCCTCGTGGGGCCGGTGAGGAGACAGTGCCGGGTGAACCACGGCGGTCACATCGCACGACCGGTCAGCCCCTGCCGACCGATCGTCCCCAGGCGCACCACCCGAAATGACTAGCCGCGGGTGGCTTGATCCATCACGGGTTGTCCGAGATTGACCACTCCGCAGCGCGCACGAGCCCGACTGGGAGGATCGCCCGGTGACCCAGGAAGCGCTCGACCGACTCATCGCCCTGCTCGACCTCGAGCGCATCGAGGTCGACATCTTCAGGGGCAGCCAGCCCGAGGAGTCGCTGCTGCGGGTCTTCGGCGGGCAGGTCGCGGGGCAGGCGCTGGTGGCCGCCGGGCGCACGGCTCCGGAGGACCGGCCGGTGCACAGCCTGCACGCCTACTTCCTACGGCCCGGCGACCCGAGCGTGCCGATCGTCTACGAGGTCGACCGCATCCGTGACGGCAGGAGCTTCAGCACCCGCCGGGTCGTCGCGATCCAGCACGGCAAGGCCATCTTCACGATGTCGGCGTCGTTCCAGGTCCTCGAGGAGGGCTACACCCACTCCGACCCGATGCCCGAGGTCGCTCCCCCCGACGAGCTGCCGACCCTCGCCCAGGTCCTCGAGCCCTACCTCGACGACCCGCTGATGGCCTGGGTCGCGCGGCCGCGCCCCATCGAGATCCGCCACGCCGGCACCCACCCGCGGGTCGCGAAGGAGAAGGGCCTGCGCATCGCCGAGCAGAAGGTCTGGATGCGCGCCAACGGCACACTGCCCGACGACCCGCTGCTGCACGTCTGCGCGGTCGCGTTCGCCAGCGACATGACCCTGCTCGACTCGACGCTGTCGGCGCACGGCCGCAGCTGGGGTCCGGACGACGTCGTCGGGGCGAGCCTCGACCACGCGATGTGGTTCCACCGGCCGTTCCGCGCGGACGAGTGGTTCCTCTACTCCCAGCGCTCGCCGCGCACCGGTGCGGGCCGTGGCCTCGCCACGGGGCAGATCTTCACCCAGGACGGCGACCTCGCGGTCAGCGTCGTACAAGAGGGTCTGATCCGCATGCCGCGGCAGCCCTGACCCGACGGGTCAGTCACGACGGGCCATTGACCCGCCTCCGCGCCAGGAGTCTGCTCGGAGCTCCCCGGAGCGAAGGAGCAGCCATGTCGATCGTGCTCACCCAGGACATGCCCGGCGCGACCAAGGAGATGATCGAGGCCGTCAACGCCGAGCTCCACATCGACGTCGACCGGCCGCGCGGGCTCGTCCTGCACACCGCCACCGAGACCCCCGAGGGCATCCGCGTCGTCGACGTGTGTGACTGCGAGGCCGACTTCTACGCCTTCGAGCACGACCGGCTGCAGCCGGCGCTCGCCGTCGTGGCCGAGCGCTTCGGCATGGACCTCGACACGATGCCGCCACCGCGCCAGCAGATCGCCGAGACCTTCGACCTGACGTAGCTCAGCTCGCGGAGTAGGCGAGCTGCCAGGTCGCCCCGTCGCACCCGGCGACGTCGGCCACGTGCAGCACCAGCGGCTGCGCGACAGACCCACCAGCGGGTACGACGACACGGCCCGTCCACGGCTCGACCGTCAGCGCACCCTGCTCGCACCCGGGCGAGACCCCGGTCACGCGGGCCGACAGCGAGGTGACCACGGCCTCGGCCGGGCTCGTCAACGTGAGCACCAGTCGGCCGGCCGCTCCCGGGCGCAAGCCCTGGACGTCGCCGCTGATGCGCACCTCCGGAACCGCCGCCGTCGCGCCGGCGGGCAGCAGCGGGAGCCCGACGAGCAGCGCCGACACCGCCCAGGCCGCACAGCGCGCGGCGGTGCGACGGCGTCCCATGCACGGGTGATCGGGGCGTGACGCCCCGCCCCGGTCACCCGATCAGGTCATCTCGCCCGGCCGGAACCCGGGACGAGCCGTCAGGTGCGGAGGCGGCGGCGGGTGAGGACGGCGGCGCCCATGACCGTGAGGCCGAGGACGGCGAGGCCGGTCGGCAGACCCGTCGCGGGCAGCGGCGCGGCATCGACCGGCGGGGCGACGACGGGCGGCGTGACGACCGGCGGGGCGGCCGTGATCGGGCCGAGCATGCCGAGCTGCGGCAGCGAGATCGCGAAGGCACCGCGACCGAAGTTGGCCGCGAACAGCAGCGTGTCCTTCACGTGCCACTTCACGTCGGTGATCGGCGCGGCGGGCAGGTTGCCGCCGACCTTGAGCCACTGGCCCGACGGGCCCTTCGACATCGCGCGGGAGACGAAGACGCCGACGTCGGTCGCGACGACGACGTCGTCACCGACGGGCAGGACGTCGTTGACCGGCGCCTGCGGCAGGTCGCCGCTGATGTCGGTCCAGGTCACGCCGCCGTCGACGGTGCGGTAGACCATCGACTTCTGGTTGCCGGAGCGGAAGCCGGAGAAGGTCGCGTAGGCGACGTTGCTCGAGTCGCGGTAGTCGATCGCGACCGACGTCACCCAGTCGCCGGGCAGGCCGGTGGCCTCGGTCCACGCGCCGGGGACGAGCCCGCCGCCGCTGTGGGTGTACCAGAGGCGCCCGTCGTCGGTGCCGGCGTAGATCGTCGGGGTCTCCGACGCGCCCTCGGCGGCCGCGATCGTCGTCACCGTGCCGTAGTTGCGGAACAGCGGGTTGGTCTCGCGCCCGAAGCCGCTGGTGAGGTCGGGGCTGATCGGGGTCCAGGACGCACCCTCGTCGGTCGAGCGGTGCACGATCTCGCTCGCGGTGTAGACGAGGCTGGAGTCGTTGGGGTCGAACTCGATCGGCGTCAGCCAGTTCTTGCGGACACCGAGGATCTCGTTCTCAAAGCTGCTCATGTTGCCGCCGCCGTTGGTGCTGCGAGCGCACACGCCGTACTGGCTGCAGCCGTAGACGAACTCGTCGTTGTGCGGCGCGAAGGCCATCTCGGTGCCGTCACCACCGGTGATGTCGTTGAAGCCGTCGGCGGCGGGGTCCTCCTCGGAGGTGTAGTTGCGGACCCCGCCGTTGTCCTGCAGACCTCCGAGGACCTTGGTCGAGTCCTGCTGCGACACGTCGACGCTGAACAGCTGGTTCCACGGCATGTACTCGCCGTGCTCGAAGGTCGTGCCGTTGTCGTCGGAGCGGTAGAAGCCGCCGTCGTTGCCGACGTAGACGCGACCCGGGATGCGCAGGTCCCAGGCCATCGCGTGCTGGTCGGCGTGCAGGCCACCGGAGGCCGAGAAGGTGACGCCGCCGTCGAAGGACTCGCTCATGTTGACGCCGGTCGCGAAGACGTGGTCGGGGTCGAGCGGGTCGACATAGACCCGGCCGAACCACCAGGCGTAGACGAAGCCGCCGGTGACGAGCGGGATGTCGACGGCGGGGGTGAAGGTCGCGCCGCCGTCCTCGGAGCGGGCCAGGCCCGCGGTCAGCCCGGCCTCGGTGGAGGCGAGGATGTAGACGCGGTTGGGGTCGCTCGGCGCGACCGCGATACCGAGGCGACCGAGGGGCGGGTTGGGGGCGAGGAGCGGCAGCCCGATGCGGGCCCAGGTCTTGCCGTTGTCGGTGGACTTGAAGGCGCCCGTGCCGACGCCGGTGTAGATGCGCCGGTCGGGCTCGCGGATGCGGTCCCACATCGTCATGTAGATCGTCGACGGGGTCTTCGGGTCGAGCGCGACGTCGACCGCACCGGTCGTCGGCGTCTCGCCGGCGAGCATCAGCTCCCAGGTCTGACCGCCGTCGCTGGTGCGGTAGAGGCCGCGGTCCTCACCGCCGCCACGGAACAGCGAGCCGTTGGAGGCGACCCACACGACGTCCTCGTCGGTCGGGTCGACGACGATGCGCCCGATCCGCTCGGAGAGCTTCAGGCCGACGTTGCGCCAGGTCTTGCCGAAGTCGTCGGAGCGCCAGATGCCGTCACCGCCGTAGGTGATCGAGCCGCCGCCGGGGCCGGCCTCGCCGGTGCCCGCCCAGAGCACGCCCTTCGGGCTGATCGCGAGCGCGCCGACCGCCTGGTTGTTGTCGGCCGGCCAGGCCGGCTCGAAGGTCTTGCCGCCGTCCTCGGTGTGCCAGATGCCGCCGGAGGCCGCCGCGACGAAGACGCTGTCGACCTTGCGCGGGTCGACGACGACGTCGAGCAGCCGCCCACCGATGTTGGTCGGGCCGCGCAGCTCCCACTCGGCCGCGGCCAGCGCGGGGTCGACCGCCGCGGTGCGGACCGCCGCTGCCTTCGCCTGCGCGTTGGCACGCGCCCAGGCGCCGGGCGGCACGGTCCCGCCGACCCGGCTCAGCATCGCGTCACCGGGCTCCTGCCCGGGGTCGAGCAGCGCGTCGAGCCCGGTCGAGGTGATGCCGAGCGGGACGCTCGACACCTGCTCGACCGGCGCGGGAGCAGCCGTCGGGGTCGATCCCGAGCCGAGCGCGAGGGCAGCGGCGAGAGGGAGGGCGATCAGGGGCAGCAGAGGGGTACGACGCACAGCCCTCTGTTCGGCGTACGTCCTAGATGTCCTGCTTGTCCCTCGGGACCGGGCGCGTCGTACGCGGGAGGTCAGCGCCTACAAGCCCAGGACGAGGCGGAGCCCCTGGTCGATCTCGTCCATGAGGTAGCCGGGGAGGCGACCCACCGGTGGGGCGAGGTCGGACTTGTCGAGGGTGAGCAGCGCGCTCACGTTGACGACCGAGTCTTTCAGCAGCCCGCTGGAGGCAGCGGGCACGAAGACGTTGCCTCCCACTGCCGCCTGCGCGGTGTTGGACGTGATGACGGCGACGATCGTCGTGGCGAGCCGACTGGCGTTGACGGCGTCGTCCTGGACCACGAGGACCGGCCGGGTCTTGGCAGGCCGACTCCCCCGGGTCGGGCCGAGCTCTACCCAGCACACGCTGCCCCGGCTGATCACCAGTCCTCGTCCTGGGCAAGTCGGCCACGTCCGTGCGCGACCGCGGCCGCACTGTCGTCGTCCTCACCGACGAGGTCGAGCGCGTCGTTGATGCGGGCCGTCAGGGAGGAGCGGTCAAGCTCCTCGAGGTAGCGCGTGGCCGCGGTGGCGTAGAACTGCGAGCGGCTCACCCCCAGCTCGGCGGCTCGTCGGTCCACCTGCTCGAAGGTGTCGTCAGGAACGGAGATGGCCGTCTTCACACCGAAAGTATAACCGGGTAGGAACAGCGCCGCCAGTGTCGTCCACAGGCGCTGCGCCAGCGCCGCCTCAGGCCGGCTCGCCCTCGTCGGCCTTGCGTTCCCGGTCCCGGTCCCGACTCGGCTGGACCCGCTTGGGCTCACCGGGCTGCAGCGCGAACGACGGTGGGAAGGGCGCCTCGCCCTCCCCGGAGCGCTCGTAGAGCTCGATCAGCGGCGCGAGGTCGTGCGCGACGTCGTCGATCGCCGCGTGGACGTCACCGAGCGTGGCGAACCGCTCACGCATCGTCCAGATGTCGAAGTCGGCGATCTGCGCGCTCGGGACCTCGTCCCAGGTCAGCGGCGCGCTCACGGTCGCCTGCGGGCGGGCGCGGACGCTGTAGGCGCTCGCGATGGTCTGGTCGCGGGCCATCCGGTTGTAGTCGATGAAGATCCGCTCGCCGCGCTCCTCCTTCCACCACTTCGAGGTGCACAGGTCGGGCCGGCGGCGCTCGAGCTCGCGGGCGATGCCGACCGCGGCGTGGCGGACGTCGAGGAAGGGGTGGTCGGGGCGGATGCGGGTGTAGACGTGCAGGCCCTTGGACCCGCTGGTCTTCGGGAAGCTCAGGATGCCGAGCTCGTCGTAGAGCGCCTTGAGCTCGAGCGCGGTCTCGACGACGTCGTCCCAGCCGGTGCCGGGCATCGGGTCGAGGTCGATCCGCAGCTCGTCGGGGCTCTCGGTGTCGGCGCGGCGCGACGGCCAGGGGTGGAAGTCCAGCGTCCCGAGGTTGGCGGCCCACGCGACGTGGGCGACGTCGACGGGGCAGAGCTCGGTGGCGCTGCGGCCGCTCGGGAAGTGGACGGTCGCGGTCTCGATCCACTCGGGCCGCTTCTCGGGCACCCGCTTCTGGTAGATCGCCTCGCCCTCCGCCCCGTCGGGGTGGCGCTTGAGGACAGTGGGCCGCTCCCGCAGCGCGCGCACGACACCGTCGGCGACCGACAGGTAGTACTCGACGAGGTCGAGCTTGCGGCCGCGGCCCTCGGGCAGCCCGCTGAAGTAGGTCTTCTCGGGGTTGGTGACCTTCACGACGCGCTCGCCGGTCGGGGTGTCGATCTCGAGCTCGACGAAGGGGCTGGCAGCCATGGCCGGACGCTATCCCGCAGCCGCGTCACGGGATCGTCATCCCGGCGCGCGGAATCCCTGGCGGCCGGGGCACGCTGTGCTGACCATGAGCTGGCTGAGGAGGAGTTCCGTGGAGAGCACCCGGGTGTACCCCGTGACGAAGACCGACGAGCAGTGGCGCGCGGAGCTCAGCCCCGAGGAGTACGCCGTGCTGCGGCGCGCCGGGACCGAGCGGCCCTGGGTCGGTGAGTACACCGACACGAAGACGCTCGGGACCTACAGCTGCCGGGCCTGCGGCGAGGAGCTGTTCACCTCGGAGGCGAAGTTCGACTCGCACTGCGGCTGGCCGTCGTTCTACGAGCCCCAGGAGGGCGACAAGGTCGAGCTGATCGAGGACCGCACCCTGGGAATGACCCGCGTCGAGGTCCGCTGCGCGTCCTGCGGCAGCCACCTCGGGCACGTCTTCGACGACGCACCGCAGACCCCCACGGGCGACCGCTACTGCATCAACAGCGTCTCGATCCGGCTCGCGCCTGCCGAGTAGCGTTACGCCGAACGGAGCAGTCCGGTCGCGGGCCGCAGCGGGACACTGCAAGGTGGACGCGGATCGCCGCGTCGCGGCCCTTGACGAGCGGGAGGTCTGAGGTGGTGCAGGCCGTCGACCTGCCGGGCGACCCCTCGAGCGTCCGTACCGCGCGCCGCTTCGTGCGCGCCTCGCTGGAGGCCGCCGAGCTCGGCGAGCTCGACGACCTCGTCGACACCGCGCTGCTGCTCATCAGCGAGGTGGCGACCAACGCCGTCCTGCACGCCCGCAGCGGCTACCGCGTCGAGGTCGCCGTCGTCGAGGGGGCCGTGCGCTTCAGCGTGCTCGACGACTCCCCCGTCAAGGTCCACCGCCGCGTCAACCGGCTCGAGGCCGCGACCGGCCGCGGCCTCGGCATGGTCGAGGCGCTCGCCACCCGGTGGGGTCCGACCGGGACCGACGGCCTGCGGGGCCGGGCGAAGGGGATCTGGTTCGAGCTGCCCACCGACCCGGCCGCGCTGCGCTCGCTGTCGGAGTCCGTCGAGCTCGAGGTCGCCGACCGCTAGTCCTGTGGACGCTCGGGGTGTCAGGGCAGGGAGCGGACCAGGTCGGCGAGCGGCTTGCTGACCCCGCTGAAGAACGGGGTCTCGAGCTTGGTGTGCAGCCGGGCCCGCGACGAGCGCAGGTGGCGCAGGCAGTCGACGATGCGGTGCAGCTCGTCGGCCTCGAAGGCCAGCAGCCACTCGTAGTCACCGAGGCCGAAGGCCGCGACGGTGTTGGCCCGCACGTCCTCGAACTCGCGTCCCTGCAGGCCGTGCTCGGCGAGCATGCCGCGGCGCTCGTAGTCGGGCAGGAGGTACCAGTCGAGCGAGCGGTTGAAGGGGTAGACGCAGACGTAGCGCTTGGGGTCCTCGCGCCGGACGTAGGCCGGGATGTGGTTGCGGTTGAACTCCGCCGGCCGGTGCAGGCCGACGCTCGACCAGACCGGCGCCAGGTGGCGACCGAGACCCGTCTGGCGGAACCGCGCGTAGGTGTCCTGCAGCACGTCGGGGTCCGGGCAGGTCCACCACACGAGCAGGTCGGCGTCGCCCTTGTAGCCCGACACGTCGTAGGTCCCGCGGGTGTAGACGTCCTTGTGCAGCGCCTCGTCGAGGAACGTCTGCGCCTCCGCGGCCAGCTCCTGACGCGCCTCGTCGGGCAGCCGCGTCTCGGCGCGGAAGACGGCGTACATCGTGTAGAGGAGCTGCTCGTTGAGCTCCTTGGCCGATGCGGGCGAGGGCGCGGTCGACTCGGTCATGACCCCATTGTGAGGGAGGCCAGCGCGGCCCGCGCCGCGGCCCGGCCACTGCGCACGACGGCCGGCACACCGACCCCGTCGTACGCCGCTCCGCCCACCGCGAGACCCGGGCGCGCGGCGACGGCGCGGCGGACCCGGGCGACCTTGTCGAGGTGGCCGACGGCGTACTGCGGGAGCCCGCCGCCCCACCTCGTGACTCGACTGTCGACCACCGGCGGCAGCGGCCCGACGGCGTCCTGGAGCTCCTGGCGGACGATCGCGACGAGCTCGGCGTCGTCGCGCTGCAGCTCGACCTCGTCGCCGTGACGACCGACCGAGGCGCGTACGACGCAGAGGTCTCCGGCGAGGTGGGCCCACTTGCGGCTGGTGAAGGTCACGGCCTTGGTGGTGCGGCCGTCGACGGCGGGCACGAGGTAGCCGCTCCCCCGGCCGGGCGTCGGCCCGTCGAGGACGAGCGTGACGATGCCGACGCTGGCGGACTCGACGGTGGCGAGCTCGGCGGCGGCGGTCGGGACGACGTCGCGCAGCAGCCTGGCGGCCGCCGCAGCCGGGACGGCGAGGACGACGGCGTCGACGTCGAGGTGCTGGGGATCGGCCGCACTGCCGGTCTCGAGCCGCCAGCCGGTCGGGGTGCGCTCGAGGCTCCGCACGACGGTCTGCAACCGGACCTCGGCGCCGGTCGCGCGCGCGACGGCCGCGGGCAGCAGGCCCATCCCGCCGACGACGCCGCCGAAGACCGGGCCGGCCCCCTTCGGCGCGGTAGTGACCTCGCGCGCGGCGAGCAGCAGCGAGCGGTGCCTCAGCAGCGGCGCGACGAGCTGGGGCAGCGCGGCCTGCAGCGAGATCCGGTCGGCGCGGCCGGCGTAGACCCCGCCGAGCAGCGGGTCGACGAGCCGCTCGACGACCTCGCGACCGAGCCGCTTCGCGACGAGCTCGCCGACGCTCACGTCGTCCACGACAGGCGCGCCGGGCAGGGCGAGGTCGAGCGGGACGCGGGCGAGCCCGCGGGCACTCAGCAGCTCCGAGCGGGCCAGGCTCGCGAGGTCGGCCGGGATGCCCAGCAGGGTCCCGGTCGGCAGCGGGCACATCCGCCCGCGCGACCACACGGCCGCCTCTGCGGTGGCGGGGCTCGTGACCTCGACCCCGGCGTACGCCGCGAGCTCCGCGGCCTCGGGCACCCGCAGCAGGAACGCGTCCGCGCCCTCGTCGACGACGAGCCCGCCGACCTCGGAGCTGCGCAGCTTGCCGCCGACCCTTCCGGAGGCCTCGAGGACGATCACGCGCGCGCCGGCTGCGGTCAGCTCGGCGGCTGCGGCCAGGCCGGCCATCCCGCCACCGACGACGGCGACGGTCGGGGGCGTGGGCACAGACCGACCCTAGAGGCCGAGACGCATCCGTGACCGGCGTGCTGCAACCGGGGCTGCGCGCGCTGCGTCGCAGCAGCACCGGACCCGGCCGGTAACGCCCTCGGAGGCCCTCGTGAGACGACCCGCTGCCGCCCTGCTCGCCCCCCTGCTGGTGCTGGTCCTCGCCGGCTGCTCCGCCGACAGCAGCGATGAGTCGGCGACCGGCATGTCCGGCGCCGCTCCCGTCGCCAACGGGGCCGCCAAGGCTCCCGGTGACGGTGGGAGCAGCGGGTCGACCGGAGGCGCGACGACGGGTGGCACCACGGGCGGGAGCACCGCTGACCGCGGGCGGGTCAGCGCCGTCCTGCGCGCCGTCGTGCGCACCGCCACGCTCGTCGTCGAGGTCGAGGACGTCCGCAAAGCGGCCGACTCGGCGCGGACCCTGGCCCAGGGAGCCGGCGGCGAGCTGGCCGGCGAGCAGAGCACGGCCGGGGCGGACGACGCGCGGTCGGTGCTCACCCTGCGGGTCCCGGGCACCACGCTCGACGCCACCGTCGACAAGCTGGCGGCTCTCGGCGACGAGCGGGAGCGGGCAGTGACGAGCGCTGACGTCACCGAGGAGCTCGTCGACCTCGACAGCCGGGTCGCGACGCAGCGCGCCTCGGTCGCACGGGTCCGGGCGCTGCTCGAGCGGGCGTCGGGCCTCGGCGACGTCGTGAAGATCGAAGGCGAGCTCGCCAAGCGGGAGGCAGAGCTCGAGTCGTTGACGGCCCGGATGCGCGCGGTCGAGGACCGGGTCGCGATGTCGACGGTCACCCTGACGCTGGTCGGCGACGGCACCACGCTGCCGAGCGACCCCGAGGAGCAGCTCGGCTTCACCGGCGGGCTGCGCAACGGCTGGGACGCCTTCACGTCGACGGCCCGGGTCGTGGCCGCGACCGCCGGGGCGCTGCTGCCGTTCCTGCCCTTCGTGCTCCTCGCGGCGTGGGCGGCCCGCCGTTGGACGACGCGTGGGACGGTCGTCGCGCCAGCGGTCGACACCAGGGCATAGCGTCCGGCGGGTGCGCGCCCGCCCCA
Source organism: Mycobacteriales bacterium (assembly GCA_030697205.1). NCBI lineage: Bacteria > Bacillati > Actinomycetota > Actinomycetes > Mycobacteriales > Mycobacteriales bacterium. The sequence goes on along the minus strand of JAUYQP010000030.1, from coordinate 72,367 downwards.
GCCTCGTCCTCGTCGCGACGTCCCTCGCGGCCTTCACGGCGACGCTCGACAACACCGTCGTGTCGGTGGCCCTGCGCGACGTGCAGCGCGACCTCGACGTCGGCGTCTCGGGACTGCAGGGGGTCGTCACCTCCTACACCGTCGCGCTCGCGGCGCTGCTGCTCACCGGCGGGGCGCTCGCCGACGTCCTCGGGCGGCGGCGCACGCTGCTGGCCGGGCTGGTCGTCTTCTCCGCCGCGAGCGCCCTGTGCGCGACGGCTGACAGCGCGTCGGCGCTCATCGGCTGGCGGGCCCTGCAGGGCGCGGGGGCCGCGCTCGTGCTGCCGGGGGCGCTCGCGGTGCTGGCCTCGGCGTACCCCGACCCTGCCCGTCGTGGCCGCGCCGTCGGCGTGTGGGCGGCCACCGGCGCACTGGCCCTCGTCGCGGGGCCGATCGTCGGCGGGCTGCTGGTCGAGGCGCGCGGCTGGCCGTGGGTGTTCTGGGTCAACCTGCCGCTGTGCGCGGGGGTCGCGGTCATCGCCGCGACCGCACCGAGCGAGCCCGCGACGCCGGGCCGGCGGCTCGACGTGCCCGGGCAGGTGCTGGCCGCGGGCGGGCTGGCGGCGCTGACCTACGCCGTGGTCCGGCTCGGCCGCGACGGGCTCGGTGACGCGGTCCTGCCCGCCGTCGCCGGGGTCCTGCTGCTGGTCGCCTTCGCCGTCGTCGAGCGACGCACCGCCGACCCGCTGCTGCCGCTCGGGCTCCTGCGCGACCGGCCGTTCGTCGGCGCGACGACCGCGGCCTTCGCGGCCTCGCTCGCGGTCTTCGTGCTGCTGGTCTTCGTCAGCCTGTTCCTGCAGCTCGTCGTCGACCTCGAGGCGCTCCCCACGGCGCTGCGCCTGCTGCCGCTCACCGTCGGCCTGGTCGTGGTCGCGCCCGCCGCCGCCCGGCTCGCCGTCGCCCGCGGGCCGCGCCTGCCGGTCGTCGCGGGTCTGGTCGTCGCGGCTGCCGGTGTGGCCGCGACCGCGGTCGTCCTGAGCCCCGAGGTCGGGACGGTCCCGCTCGCGGTGACGCTCGGCATCACGGGGGTCGGGCTCGGGCTGACCGGCGCGCCCGTCGTCGCGCAGAGCCTCGACGCGGTCTCGGTGGACCGCTCCGGGCTCGGCGCCGCGACCGTCAACGTCGCGCGCGAGCTCGGTGGGGTCGTCGCGGTCGCCGGCCTCGGCGCGCTGGTCGTCTCGCGCCTCGCCGCGGACCTGACGTCACGGCTGCTCGCGCTGGGGGTCTCCCCCGGCCCCGCCGAGGTCGTCGTCGACACGGTGCTGCGCGGCGAGACCTCCACCGACGGGGTGCTCGCGGCCACTGGGGGGACGGTCGCGCTCGAGGCCCTGCTGCAGCTGCGGACCGCGGCCGAGGCGTCCTTCGTCGGGTCGACGCGGGCCGCACTGGTCGGTGCGGCTGCGGTGCTGCTGCTGTCCGCCGCGGTCGCCGCCCGGACGATGCGCGCCCGCTGACCCGGGGGGCGGGGCCCGCTCACCGGTGACCGGACCCACGACGTCCACCTCACCCGCCCGCACCGGGTCGGCCGCGTGTCCGCCTCGTGGCGCACGCTCCCACCACGGCACCTGGACGTCTTGGGTCCGACCAGGCCGCGGTCCCGGCGCCGCACCGGCGTTGCCGGCCCCGACACACCGACCCGGCGCCTTGCTGCACTGCACGCGGGCAGCGTGCAGTGCGCACGCTGCACTCGGATAGTGCGGGTTGTGCAGTGCACGCGGAGGGCGTGCAGTGCAGCAAGGCGCCCCACCGGTGTGCTGGGGACCAGGCCCGCGGTGTGCTGGGGACCAGGCCCGCTGCGGCCCCGGCACCGTCTGGCGCTACGCCCCGTGGACGGTCTCGACGACGCGGGTGAGTACGTCGGGGTCGGTCTCCGGCAGCACGCCGTGGCCCAGGTTGAACACGTGCCCCTCCGCGGCCCGGCCCAGCGCCACCGTCTCGCGGACCTTGGCCTCCAGGACCTCCCACGGCGCGAAGACCAGCGTCGGGTCGAGGTTGCCCTGCACGGCCTTGCCCGGGCCGACCCGGCGCACCGCCTCGTCGAGCGGCACCCGCCAGTCGACGCCGACGACGTCCGCGCCGACCGCGCCCATGTCGTGCAGCAGCTCACCCGTGCCGACGCCGAAGTGGATCCGCGGCACGTCCGCGACACCCGCGAGGATGCGCTGCGAGTGCGGCGCGACGTAGCGGCGGTAGTCCGCGGCAGGCAGCGCGCCCACCCACGAGTCGAACAGCTGCACCGCGCTCGCGCCGGCGTCGACCTGCACGCGCAGGAACGCCAGGGCGATCTGCGCCAGCCGCTCCATGAGGGCGTCCCACAGGGCGGGGTCGCCGTACATCAGGGCCTTGGTCCTGCACTGGTCCTTCGACGGTCCACCCTCGACCAGGTACGACGCGAGCGTGAACGGCGCGCCGGCGAAGCCGATGAGCGGCGTCGCGCCGAGCTCCGCGACGAGCAGTCGGACGGCCTCGGCGACCTCGGGGACGTCGACGAGCTCGGGCAGCCGGTCGAGGTCCGCGCGGGTGCGGAAGGGCTCCGCGACGACCGGTCCGACGCCGGCCACGATGTCGAGGTCGACCCCGATCGCCTTGAGGGGCACCACGATGTCGCTGAAGAAGATGGCCGCGTCGACGCCGAAGCGGCGTACGGGCTGCAGGGTGATCTCTGTGACCATGTCGGGGCGGAAGCAGGACTCGAGCATCCCGGTGCCCTCGCGGAGCGCGCGGTACTCCGGCAGCGCACGGCCGGCCTGGCGCATGAACCACACCGGGGTGTGCTCGACGGGCTCGCGGCGGCAGGCGCGCAGGAAGGTGGAGTCGTGGGGGGTGGCGGTCATCGCGACGAGCCTCCCACGGCGCGCCTGACCGGCTTTGTCGGAGGTCGGTGCGACGGTGGTGACCGCGGGCCGGACGGCCCGTGGGACAGGAGGTGAGTGACCGTGCTGAAGTTCCGCTGGTGCGCGGGTTGCGAGACCGACACGCCCTTCGAGGCGCCGCCGTGCGAGGACGGTCACGGTCTCGACTGCCTCGACCTCGCCTGCGTGGAGTGCGGCCTCGCGCTCGTCGCCGGGGTCCTGCTCGAGACGACGTCCGTCACCCGCCACGCCGTCCGTCGCAGCGCCTGACGGATCAGCCCGCGGCGAGCAGGACCACCCCGGCCAGTGCGAGGGCCGTCCCCCCGACCTGGATCGGCCGCAGGCGCTCGCCGTCGAAGCGGTAGGCCAGCAGGGCGGTCATGACCGGGTAGAGCGAGGCGAGCACGGCCGTGACGCTGACCAGCGAGGACTGGCTCGCGACGGCGTAGGCACCGTTGGCCGCGACGTCACCGATGCCGATCGCGACGAGCAGCCCGAGGTCGCCCCGGCGCACCCCGAGCTCCCAGGTCCGGCGGCGCGACAGCACCAGCGCGACGAGCAGGACGGTGAGCAGCAGCACCACGGTGAGCCGCATCGTGAGCAGCACCATGACGACCGAGCCGCCGTCCTCGGAGCCCTGCGCGACGAGCAGCAGCACGACACCGAAGCCGACCGCCGCGAGCGCGGCGAGCAGGAGGGGTTCGAGGCCCGCCTTGCAGGAGAGCTCCGGGCCGCTCGCGAGGACCACGCCCGCGACGGCGACCAGGATGCCCGCGATCTGGAGCGTGCTCGGGCGCTCGCCGTCGAGCAGGCCGGCGACGACGGGGACGACCACGCCGAGGGCCGCGATGGGGGCGACGACGCCCATCGTGCCGACGGCCAGCGCACGGTAGAACGCCCCGAGCGCGACGACGCCGACGAGCCCGGCACCGATGGCGGGCGCGGCGTAGGACCGCTCCGCGGTGAGCTCACCGGTCACGACGGCGAGCGGCACCAGACCGAGCAACGCGACGAGCTGGGCGAGCCCGAGGACGCTCGGGATGGGCAGCCGGCGGCTGGCCGCGCCGCCGAGGTAGTCGCTGGTGCCCCACAGGAGGCTGGAGAGCAGAGCGAGGGCAGCCGACACGCGGCGAAGCCTAGGTGCGTGCCGTGATCGCGACGGCGACCTACGCTTCCAGGGTGGCACTCCCCGTCGAGCCGGTCGACCCCTTCGCGGGGCTGCGTGACGGCGTCTTCGGCGCGATCCCCGACGCGACGCGCCCGGGCCTGGTCATCACCGAGGTGCCCGCCCCCCGCAAGCTCGCTCCGCACGCCCTGGCGCTGTCTGCCGAGGTCACCCGCGACGGCGAGGAGGTCGCGAGCGGCCGCTTCGTCGTGCTGCACGACCCGGCGGGCCAGGAGGGCTGGCGGGGCGACACCCGCGTCGTGGCCTTCGTCTCCGCCGACGTCGACGCCGAGATGGCCGCGGACCCTGCCCTCGCGGGCGTCGGGTGGCAGTGGCTCGAGGAGGCTCTCGTCGAGCGCGGCGCGGCCCACACCGCCGCCGGCGGCACCGTGACCCGCACCTCGTCGCGCCGCTTCGGCCAGCTCGAGGAGCCCGACGAGACCAACGAGGTCGAGGTCCGCGCCTCGTGGACCGCGGTCGCCGGGCCATCCGGCGCGGTCGAGCTGGGCCGCCACCTGCGGGCGTGGTGCGACCTGCTCAGCTCCACGGCCGGCCTCCCGCCGGTCGGCGTCACCGCACTGCGCCGCTAGCCGCGCTCTCGTGATCACCGCGCGGAACCGCGCGGTACCGCCCCACGGGTACCGAGCGGAACCGCGCGCTGATCACGGACTGGCCGAGCGCTAGAGACGCACCCGGTTGCGCCGGTCGACCGGCTCGGCCTGCGTCGGCACCGGCACCGCGAGCTCCGGCGGGGCGACCGCCGACGACGGGCGCGGCAGCCGCAGCGTCAACGTCGTACCCGCCCCGGGCGCCGCGTCGACCTCGAGGCTCCCGCCCGAGAGCCGGGCCCGCTCGCGCAGCAGACCCAGACCGACGTGACGCCCGCGGTCCGGGCGCACCGAGGCCGGGTCGAAGCCCGGCCCCTCGTCGCGCACCGACGCCACGACGCAGTCCTCGTCGACGACGAGCGACACAGCGGCGTCGTCGACGTCGGCGTGCTTGACGACGTTGAGCAGCGCCTCCTGGAAGAAGCGGTAGACCGTCACGGCACTGGCCAGGGGCAAGGGGTACGCCGACTCCGGCCACGTGACCGCGACCTGTAGGCCGTAGCGCGCCTCCATGTCCAGGCGCAGGCCGCCGACCGCCGAGGCGAGGTCGCCCTCGCGCAGCGCCGGCGGGCGGGTGCGCGCCATGACAGCGCGGACCTGCTCCTCGGCGTCCTCGACGTAGTCGGTCAGCTTGGCGATCTCGTGGGGCTCGGTCGGCTTCCCTGCGAGCAGCCCGCGCGCGATCATCAGCGACTGGGCCACGGTGTCGTGGAGTTCCGCGGCGAGCTGCCCGCGGGCGCCCTCCTCCGCGGCGACCAGGCCGGACAGCAGCTCGAAGACGCCCGCCCCGGCGGTCTCGGCGTCGCGGCGGTGACGCTCCCCGAGGTCGTCCGCGACACGCACCCGCAGGTGCAGCGCGTCGAGCACCCGGGCCAGCTCCGCGAGCTCGGTGGAGGCCCGCGCCGCGAGCCGGCGCGAACCGGGACGGCCCACGGGGGCGCTCGGGTCGGTGAGTCGCTCGACAGCGTCGGAGTGCAGCCCCCGCAGCCCGGCGGCGACGCGGGACGCGCCGACGACGGCCGTGAGCGCGAGCAGGAGACCCGCGCTGGCCCCGAGCCCGAGCGCCTCGGCGGCGGTGGCGTCGAGGGCGCCGCGCGCCCGCAGGAACGCGGCCGTGATGCCGACGACCGTGACGACCGCACCACCGCACAGCAGACCCGCCCACACCGCAAGGGGCAGGCCGCTCTGGCGCGACGGTCGCGAGGTCATGTCCCGGCCTACCGCAGCACGCCGGTCGTGGTCCAGTCCGTCGCGGGGCGGACCGGCGGGGGCAGCGCCGTGTCGGACGCGCCCCCGAGCAGGTCGGGCTCGGCGGCCAGGGCGATCGCGCCGAGGAGCGAGGCCACCGCCCGCTCGACGAGGTGGAGCTCCTCGACGATGTCGTCGACCCCGCCGGAGGACTCCGCGAGGCGGGCCAGCCGGTCGGCGGACTCGCGCAGGACGGTGAGGGCGGGGGCGGTCGCGGCCCCGAGGTCACCCAGGGCGCGGGCGGAGTCACCGGCTGCCTCGACCTGCTCCTCGACGAGGCGCTGGCGGGTGGACAGCTCCGCGACAGACAGCCACGCCTCGGCCTGTCCGACGAGGACCTGGGCGAGTCGCACCTCGCGACGACCGAAGCCGGCGGCACCGCGCGGCCGACAGGCGCGCAGCACGGCGAGCGGGGAGTCCGCCTGGCCGAGCACGGCGGACACGAACGGCCTGCCGTCGTCGCTGCCCGAGGCGACCCCGCGCTCGCCGAGGGCACGCAGGACCCAGGGCTCGTCGAAGGCGTCGGCGACGACCCGTCTGCGTTGCGTGACCCCGGTCTCGTCACCGGCGTAGCGGACCGGCCCGTCGGCGGCGAGCAGCACCATCTCGACGTCGGCACCGCCGAGCAGCCGGGCGGCCGCGGTGACGACGACCTGGGCGGAGACGTCGGCGGAGCGGCCGGTGGCCTGCTCCTGCCCACGGGCGAGCTCGGCGAACAGCCCGGCCTCCGCGCTGCGCCGGGTCTGCTGGTCGTAGGAGGTCCACAGCAGCGCCAGCGGCACGAGCAGGCCGAGCAGCCCGAGCGGCGCCTCCATGGCGAGGAAGGCCGCCAGCAGCCCGATCGAGGAGTTGCCGGCGGTGTGCACGAGCGACATGGGTGCCGACGACAGCAGCAGCCCTACGACGCTGCGCCTGCTGGTGAGGGCGACCGCGAGCGCCACGAGGCCGTGGTTGAGCAGCCAGAAGGCCACCATCCCGAGCGACGCGCCGTAGATGCCCCCGCCGAGCGCACTGGCGACCGCCGACCCCGCAGAGGTGGCGACCGCGAAGGTCGCGGAGTTGAAGACGAGCTTGAGCCGGGGCTGCTGGCGCAGCGCCTGCGCGGCGGCGACGCCGACGACGGCAGCCACCACGGTCCATGCGCCGGTGCTGACGACCCAGGCGACACCGATCGCCGCTTCGGTCAGTGAGAACTGCCAGCGCTGCCGCCCGAAGGTGAGGTAGACGACGGCGCTCTCCGACATCGCGACCGCGACGGCCAGAGCGGGAACCGCCCACCACGTGACGTCGCCCCAGCCGAGCATCGGCGCCACGACGGCAGCCACCGCCAGGCAGCCCGCGGCGACTGCGCGGAGGACGCGCAAGGGGTCCTTCGCCGTCATGAGGCGTCGCTGTCGTCGGCGGGACGGAAGCGACCCGTGGCCCAGGTGCTCGCGGCCCAGGTGCTGGCCGCCCACGTGCTCGCGCGCGCCCAGGTGCTCGCGCCCCAGGAACTCGCGCCCCAGGAGCTCGCACCCCAGGTGCTGGCCTGGAAGGAGCCCTCGCCCGTCAGGTCGTCGCCGGAGCCGTCGAGCGCCTCGCCGTCGGGGCCGCTGACGAGCCGGGTCGTGGTGGAGACGAGACCGGCGCCGTCGCGACGTCCCTCGAGGTCGTCGGCCGCCGCGCGCAGCGACGCCTTGACCTGCGCCGGCGTCGCCGACGGGTGGCGCGCGAGCAGCAGCGCAGCGAGACCGCTCGTGACGGCCGTGGCCTGGCTGGTGCCGCTGCCCTTCCACAGGCCGTCGGTGCGCGTGGACGTCGAGGAGCGCGCGATGACCGAGTCAGCAGGCAGCACGCCCAGGACCCCCACCCCGCTCGCGACGACGTCCGGCTTGCGGACACCGTGGATCGTCGCAGACCCGCTGAACGACGCGACGGAGGCGCGCGTGTCCGTGAGGTCGGCGGCCCCCACCGTCAGTGCGCGCGGGAGGAAGCCGGGGTCGCCGACCTCGTCCGGGGTGTTGCCCGCGGCCACGACCACGGTGACGCCGGCGTCGCGGACCCGCTCGACCGCGTCGGTCAGCGGGTCGGCTCCGTAGGCCTCCATCGGCCTGGTGTGTGCGAAGGACAGGTTGGCGACGTCGACGCGCGACGGGTGGGCCGCGAGCCAGTCGAGGCCGGCGACGACCTTCGACAGCGAGCTCGTCCCGTCGGGGCGGGACACCCGCACGACGAGGACCTGCGCGCCCGGTGCGACGCCGGTGCGGGGGCCCTTGCCGTCCACCGAGCCGCCCGCGATGAGCGAGGCCATGAAGGTCCCGTGGCCGAAGCCGTCGGTGAAGCGGCCCTCGGTGCGGACCTCGCCGCCGTCACCGACCGCCGAGGTGTCGGCAGCGTCCACGAGCCGCCCGTCCGCCCGGCTGAGGACGGAGGAGTCGGACACGCCCGTGTCGACCACCGCGACCCGGACCCCTCGTCCGGCGTGCGGCGAGCCGGCCTGCCCGTCGAGCCCCTCGCTGGCGTAGACACCACCGCCGTCGCGGGTCGCCGCCTTGGACCCGGCCATCGTCACCGGTGCGTCGGGTGAGATCCCCCGCACCCCGGCCGAGCGGGCCAGCCGCGAGAGGGCGCCGGCGTCACCGCGGACGAGGGCGGCACCCACCGCCGGGAAGCGGTCGACGACCTCGACGCCCGCGACCACGGGCAGCGCGCCCGAGTACGACACGACCGCAGCCAGCGCGGGCCCGACCGCCACGACCTGCAGCGACGCCGCGAGGCAGCCCGCCACGGCGAGCGCGGGGACGACGGTGGGGCGGCCGGTACGGGTCAAGGGTGCCTCCGGTGCGGTGAGGGGCGCGCAGGGGCGCGACAGCCCCGAGGGGTGGGCCGTGTTGAGGGGGTCGGCATGCGCGGAGCGCTACTTCAGCACCAGCCCTCACAACCGCCCGAACGGAGCAGTGGGCGTGGCGTTGCGCCGGTCGGAGCAGCGGGCCACGAGGTTGCGCGGCGGTCGGGCTACAGCACAGTCGTCCACGCGCCGAAGCAGTTGTCGAACCGGAGCGGCACGTTCGCTCGCCGGGAAGGACGTGACTGAGGTGGAGGACGCGGTGGCAGCCGGTCTTGAGAGCGCGATCGAGAGCATCCCGGCGCAGGCCGGGAGCTCCGCTACGGCGACAGAGACGCCCGGCTTCAGCGCCATGGTCGTCGACGACCACCCGCTCGTGCGGGAGTCGATGGTCAACCGGCTGCGGATGATGGGTGCCCGTGAGGTCGTCGAGGCCGCCACGATCGGCGAGGCCCGCGCCCGCGCCAACCTCTCCGGCCCGCGTGAGCTCTGCGTGCTCGACCTCGGCCTGCCCGACGGCTCCGGCCTCGACCTGCTCGCCGACCTGCGCGCCGCCGGCTGGCAGCGCCTCGTCGTGCTGTCCGCGGCCGACGACCCCTACAGCGTGCGTGCGGCCTTCGTCGCCGGCGCCCAGGGCTACCTGCTCAAGTCCGCCTCCCCCGTCGTCGTCGCCGACGGCGTGCGCCGGGTCCTCGACGGCGGCGTCTACGCCGACCCGTCGGTCGCCTCGCTGCTCGCTGCCGGTCTGCGCGGCGGTCCGGTCGACAGCGGCGTCTCCGAGCTCTCCGGCCGCGAGGTCGAGGTCCTGCGCCTCGTCGCCGACGGCCAGAGCAACAAGCAGATCGGTGACGAGCTCGGCCTGTCCGCGCTGACCGTGAAGTCCCACCTCGCCCGGATCGCCCGCAAGCTCGGCACCGGCGACCGCGCCGAGATGGTCGCGCTCGCGATGCGCGCCGGCGTCATCCGCTAACTGGACCATTCGGGCAGCAGCGCCACCGCAACACCCCCGACGCGGGCGAAACGCCCACGGCGGTCGTCGTTTCGCCGTACTCTCTCCTGTGTGACGACGACCCTGCCGGGTCACGAAGGGGGGGTGACCGGCTCAGACGACCCCTCCGGTGCCGGTGCTCCCGATGGCACCCCCGGGAGCGCCCCCGAGCCCACCGCCCTGCTCGTCCCCCGCGAGGGGGTCCCCCCGGTCACCGAGACCGGCGCGGCCCTCGCCGAGGTCGTCGCCCGCTTCGCAGCCGGCACCGGTCCGGTCGCCGTCGACGCTGAGCGCGCGTCCGGCTACCGCTACTCCCAGCGCGCCTACCTCGTCCAGCTCCGTCGCGCCGGCAGCGGCTCGGCGCTGATCGACCCGATCGGCTGCCCCGACCTGTCGACGCTGTCCGACGTCCTGCAGGACTGCGAGTGGGTCCTGCACGCCGCGTCGCAGGACCTCGCCTGCCTCGACGAGATTGGGATGGTCCCGCCGCGGGTCTTCGACACCGAGCTCGCCGGTCGGATCGCGGGCTTCGAGCGGGTCGGCCTCGGCGCCATGGTCGAGAACGTCCTCGGCCTGCGCCTGGAGAAGGGCCACAGCGCCGCGGACTGGTCGACGCGCCCGCTGCCCGAGTCGTGGCTCGTCTACGCCGCGCTCGACGTCGAGGTGCTGCTCGAGCTGCGCGACGAGCTCGAGGCCGAGCTCGAGGAGCAGGGCAAGCTCGCCTGGGCCCACGAGGAGTTCGAGGCGGTACGACGCGCCCCCGCGCCGGGACCGCGCCAGGACCCGTGGCGCCGCACGTCAGGGATGCACAAGCTGCGCAGCCGCCGCCAGCTCGCGGGGGTGCGCGCGATGTGGGAGGTCCGCGACGCGATGGCCCGCCGCCGCGACGTCGCCCCCGGTCGCGTGCTGCCCGACTCGGCGATCGTCGCGGCCGTCGCCGCGGCGCCCGCGACCTCAGCCGACCTGCTCGAGGTCCCCGTCTTCGGCGGCCGCTCGACCCGCCGCCACGTCGACACGTGGTTCGCCGCGCTGCGGTCGGCCACGCAGCTCCCTGAGAGCGAGCTGCCGCTGCCGGTGCCGACCGGCGACGGACCGCCGCCGCCCAACCGCTGGGCCGAGCGCGACCCGGTCGCCGCCCGTCGGCTCGCCGCCGCCCGCGCCGCCAACGCCACCCTGACCGAGCAGCACCGCATCCCGGCCGAGAACCTCGCGCAGCCCGACGCGGTCCGCCGGCTCGCCTGGCAGCCCCCGGCCGACGTGACGCCAGCATCGGTCGCCGCCGCGCTCACCGCCTCCGGCGCCCGGGCCTGGCAGGTCGCGCTGGTCGCCGGCCCGCTCGCCGACGCGCTGCTCCCACCGCCCGCAGCCAGTCCCACCCCTGCCACCGACGACACCGACGCCGACGCCACCGACACCGAGCGCCCGGCGCCGTGACGCAGGCGTGAGCCTGCCGGTCCTGTCCAGCGAGCGGGTCTCGCTCGTGCCCGTCAGCCACGCCGTCGCGTACGCCGTGCTGGCCGGCCAGGGCCTCGACGCCGCGCTCGCTCCCCTGACGGCGGCGCCGGACTGGCCGCACGCCGACACCCCCGACGCGCTGCGACCCCTGGCCGAGTACGGCGCTCCCGGTGACGACGGCGGTTGGCTCGTCGTGCTCGGGAGCCCGCGGGACGGGACGGTCGTCGGTGACTGCGGCTGGCTCGGCGGGCCGGCACCCGGCGGTGACGTGGAGATCGGCTACGGGCTCGCCCCGTCGGCCCGCGGTCAGGGCCTCGGCACGGAGGCCGTCGCGGTGCTGTGCACCTGGGCCGCGGCCCAGCCCGGGGTCACCCGGCTCACCGCCGACGTCCTGCCCGGCAACGAGGCGTCCCTACGGCTGCTCCGCCGCCTCGGTTTCGCGCAGGCGGCTGCGGACGAAGCGGCTGCCTCTTACGCAGGGCCGTACCTCCGGATGGTCCGATGACCCGGCTCGCGGCACCTGGCGCGGGCGCCACCTTCACGGCTGTGCTGAGGGCCGAATCACGTGCGGATCGCAACGCGCCGCATTGACTGTGTACGGATCGCCCCTCTGACGGGTAGCCTGTGCGCAGTTGCTTGCACTCTCGCTCGTCCTGGACGCCGCGTTAGCTGTTAGTGGCACCAGGCTCCGCGACCGCGGAGCTGCACCAGGTATGAGGAGATCAGCATGGCTCAGGGCACCGTCAAGTGGTTCAACGCCGAGAAGGGCTTCGGGTTCATCGCCCAGGACGGCGGCGGCGCCGACGTCTTCTGCCACTTCAGCGCTATCCAGGGTGACGGCTACAAGTCGCTCGACGAGAACCAGCGCGTGGAGTTCGACATCACCCAGGGCCAGAAGGGCCCGCAGGCGGAGAACGTCCGCGCGATCTAGTCAGACCGCGCAACCGAAGGGCCCCGGCGTTCGCGCCGGGGCCCTTCTGCGTGCCTGCCTACTCGGTGCTCACTCGAAGCGGGCGCCGAGGTCGCGCAGCATCGGCAGCATGGCGACCGGCGAGTCGGGGGCGTGCGCGCCCGGCTCGTAGGTGACGGCGCGCAGCCGGCCGCTGAACGGGAAGGGCCCGTGCGCCTGGGACAGCTCCCACGACACCGGTGACCGGCGGTCGATGCCGACGTCGATGCCCTCGAAGGGCGCCATCGGGTAGAGCAGCGGCAGGCCGTCGGCACTGCCCCGCTCCTCGCCGTCGACGACGAGCGCGACCGACCAGGTCCCGCCGCCGGGCGCGGTGAAGCGGGCCTCGCAGACCTCACCGGGAGCGCCGCCCTCGACGACCCGCAACCGGCCGCGACCGTCGTTGTGGGCCAGCCGCAGCACACCGTCGAGGACGTAGAGGACGTAGCCGCCGCCCTGGTCGCCGTGGGCGACGAGCACCCCCTCCCCCGGCTCGTCGACCTCGACGGTGACGGTGAACGCGCGGTTGGCGATGAGCTGCTGCGACCGCCAGCGCTCCAGCGTCGGCGTGCCCGGCAGCAGTCGGACCGGCTCGGAGAAGACCGCGGACCGCTCCGGGCGCTGCAGGAACTTCACGCCGGAGCCCTCGTCGAGCGGGTAGACCTGCCCGGCCCGCGCCCCCGCCTCCCACGCGTCGATGAGCTCCTGCCGCCGCTCGGGGTGCTCGGCCGAGAGGTCGCGCAGCTCGGTGGGGTCGGTGGTGAGGTCGTAGAGCTCCCACTCGTCGTCGGTGAAGGCGGTGAGCGGACGGTGGCGGGTGACGACCTCCCAGCCGTCGCGGTAGTAGCCGCGGTGGCCGACCATCTCGAACAGCTGCTCGGGGTGGGTCGACGCCGTCGACGCGGACGCGATCACCGGGGCGAACGACGTCCCGGTGGGAGGCCGGAGCGTCGTACCTCCCCGCTCCTGCGGTGGGGTGACGCCGAGCAGCTCGAGGACGGTCGGCAGGACGTCGGTGACGTGCTGCCACTGCCGGCGGATCCCGCCGGGGTCCGGGGCACCCGGGGCCTTGAGGACCATCGGGACCGAGTGCCCACCGGCGTGGGTGTTGATCTTGTAGAGCCGGAACGGGGTGCCCGAGGCCATCGCCCAGCCGCGCGGGTAGTGCGGCGTCGTCGTCGGCCCGCCGATCTCGTCGAAGCGGGCGAGGTCCGCGGCGAGGTCGGTCGTCCCCAGCAGGTGCTGGTAGTAGGCGGTCGTGCCCTCGGCCTCGCCCTCGCGCGAGGCGCCGTTGTCGGAGGTGAACAGCACGACCGTGTCGTCCCACTCCCCCAGGTCCTCCAGGGCCTGGCGGAGCCGGCCGAACTGCTGGTCGACCCGGTCGACCATCGCGGCGTAGACGGCCATGTAGCGGGCGTAGAGCCGCTGCAGCTCGGGCGCGAGGTCGTCCCAGGGCGGCACGTCGTCGCCGCGCTCGGGGTTGCGGGGCGCGAGCTGGGTGTGCGGCTCGACGACACCGAGCTCGCGCTGGCGGGCGAAGCGCTCCTCGCGCAGCTGGTCCCAGCCGCTGCCGTAGCGGTCGGCGTAGCGGGCGATGTCCTCGGCGACGGCGTGCAGCGGCGCGTGCACGGCGCCGTGGGCGAGGTAGAGGAAGAAGGGCTTGCCCGGGTCGCTCGCCTTGGCGGCCTTGACCATCGCGATCGCCTGGTCGGTGAGGTCGTCGGTGAGGTGGTAGCCCTCGGGGTACGCGTCGACCTCCACGGGGCTGTTGTCGCGGACCAGCCGATGCGGGTGGTGCAGGTTGGTGAAGCCGTCGAGGAAGCCGTAGAAGCGGTCGAAGCCGCGCTGGCACGGCCAGGAGTGGCGTGGCCCCGCGTCGCCGCAGTCGCTGTCCTTCGCGAGGTGCCACTTGCCGGCCATGAGCGTCGACCACCCCGCGTCGCGCAGCACCTCCGCGAGGGTCGCGACGTCACCGGCGAGCTCCATCGCGTAGCCCGGGAAGCCGCTGTCGGAGTGCGCGACGTGGCCGACCCCGACGCTGTGCGGGTCGCGCCCGGTGAGCAGCGCGGCGCGGGTCGGCGAGCACATCGGCGTGACGTGGAAACCGGTGAACCGCAGCCCCTCCGCCGCCAACCGGTCGAGGTGCGGCGTCGCGATCTCCGAGCCGTAGCAGCCGAGGTCGGCGAAGCCGAGGTCGTCGGCGAGCACGACCACGACGTTGGTGGCACCAGGGGTACGCCGGGGGCGCGGCCGCTCCGGCCAGTGCGGCCGACTGCCCGCCACCGTCCTGCCGACCACCGGTCCCGACGGCTCCCCTGCGGTCTGCTCGCTCATGGGCGCGGACGCTATCCGGAGCCCGGTCCCACGTCAGGATGCGTCCCGGTGAGTGCCGCTAGGCGGGGCCGATCGTCACCCTCCCGTCGGGGGCGGTGACGAGGCCCGCGTTGTGGGCGATCTCCCAGCGGATGCCGTCCGGGTCGGCGCAGAACGCGTAGTAGCCGCCCCAGGCCGCCCGCCGGGGCTCGACGAGGACGGTCGCGCCCGCGTCCCGGAACCGCTCGGTGAGGGCCAGCACCTCGTCGTCGCTGCCGACGTTGCAGGCCGGCACGACGTTGCCCGGACCCGTCGACGGGCCGCTCCCGCTGTCGCGGTCCTGGTCGGCCGCGGAGTAGAGGGACAGCACAAGGCCGTGGCCGACCTGCAGGAAGCAGACCTCACCGGGTACGTCGAGCACCACCGGCCAACCGAGGCCATCGGCGTAGAAGCCGCGGCTGCGGGCGACGTCGCTGACCCCGAGCGTGACGACGGTGACGATCTGCTGCACCACGCGGCCGATGCTAGGGCTAGCGGTGAGAGGCGCCGCGGGCCTCGACGAGGCCCGCGGCCGCTCATCCCCCCGTGACCTGCTGCGCACCCCCCTCAGAGCGCGCAGACGGTCCGGGGGTGGGTGACCAGCGACCCCCCTCGGATCACCAGCCACCCACCGACTCGGGGACGACGCGAGCGCCGCCCTCACCGGTGACTCTTCGCGATCGCCGCGGTGGCCGCAGTCGATTCGGCCAAGTCGTGCGCAAGATGACCCGGAGTGACTACGGGGGGCCGTAACAGGGGGGCGGATCAGGGGGCAGGATCGGCGGCAGCGGGCAGGTCAGCGGTGACGACGAGACCCCCGCCGGGCCGCGCCTCGGCGTGCACGCTGCCTCCGTGGACGGTGGCGACCGCCCGCACGATGGCGAGGCCAAGGCCGGCCCCGCGGCGGGCTGTGCGGGCCGTGCCGTGGCGGCGGAAGGGCTCGAACAGCGCCTCGACCTGGTCCGACGGCACGTCAGCGCCGGTGCTCGCGACCTGCAGGCGCGCCCGACCGTCGACGGTGCCGGTGTCGACCCGGACCCACCCACCGGGCAGGTTGTGGCGCACGGCGTTCTCGACGAGGTTGCCCGCCAGCCGCTCGAGCAGGCCGGCGTCGCCGCGGACCGCCGCGGGGGCGAGGGACACCGCGACCTGCAGGCCCTTCGCCTTGACCTCGACCGCGACCGCGGCGAGGGCCGCGTCGCACACGGCCGGCAGGTCGACGACCTCGGTGACCGGCAGGCCGTCGACCGACAGCCGGTCGGAGCGGGCCAGCAGCAGCAGGCTCTCGAGCAGCCGGTCCGCGCGCTCGGTGGCGTCGCGGACCACGAGCGCCGCGGCCCGCAGGTCGGCCTTCGTGGCCGCCGGGTCGGCCAGCGCCACGTCGACCTCCGTGCGCATGACGGCGAGCGGGGTGCGCAGCTCGTGGGAGGCGTCGGCGACGAAGCGGCGCTGCGCCTCGAAGGCCTTCTCGAGGCGCTCGAGCATCGCGTCGAAGGTGTCTGCCAGCTCCTTCAGCTCGTCGTCGGGACCACCGAGCCCGATGCGGGCGTCGAGCTGCTCGGCCGACAGCCGGCGGGCGGTCGAGGTGATCTGCTGCAGCGGCGTGAGCACCCGGCCGGCGAGGTAGTAGGCGACCCCGACGCCCGCGAGCCCGATGAGGGCGAGCAGCAGCAGGCCCTGGCGCAACAGCCGCTCCAGGGTGTCCTGGCGCAGGAGGTCCTGGTACTGCCCGAGGGTCAGCGAACGGCCGTCTGCCAGCGGCACGATCAGCCGCGGGTCCGAGACCTTCGCCCCCGACAGCGCCCGGTCCACGAGCAGCAGCGCGAGCAGCAGCAGCACAACCCCGACCGCGACGGCCACCGCGCCGTAGACGATCGTCAGCCGCCAGCGCAGCGTCGTACGACTGGTCATGCTCCGACCTTGTAGCCGGAGCCGACGACGGTGGTGATGACCGGCGGGTCCCCGAGCTTCTTGCGCAGGGTCATGACCGTCACCCGCACCGTGGTGGTGAAGGGGTCGGCGTGCTCGTCCCAGACCCGCTCGAGCAGCTCCTCGCTGGACACGACCGCGCCGTCGGCGCGCAGCAGCTCCTCGAGCACCCCGAGCTCCTTGCGGGTCAGCTCGAGGTCGACGCCGTCGCGGGTCGCGGTGCGCTTGGCCGGGTCGACCACGATCCCGCCCGGACCGATGAGGACGGGCGGTGCGGGCGGGGTCGCCCGGCGCCCCAGCGCACGCACCCGGGCGACGAGCTCCTCGAAGGCGAACGGCTTGCCGAGGTAGTCGTCGGCGCCGAGCTCGAGCCCTCCGACCCGGTCGCGCACCCCCGTCGCGGCCGTGAGCATGAGCACCCGGGTGAGCGCCCCCTCCGCGACGAGGGCCCGCAGGAGGTCGTCGCCGGACCTCGAGGGCAGGTCCCGGTCGAGCACGAGGACGTCGTACCTCGTCATGAGGGCCTTCTCCAGCCCGTCGTCTCCGTCGTAGGAGACGTCGACGGCCATCCCCTCGCGACGCAGCCCCCGGGCGACCGCGTCAGCGAGCGGCTGCTCGTCCTCCACCACCAGAACACGCACGGGACCGACGCTAGTGGAGCAGCCGTGAAGCCCCCGTGAGTCACCCGTCTGCCAGGTGCCAGGTGTGTGCTTCGCGGGTAGCGTCAACGCATGCAGGCACCCAGCCCCGTCGAGCTGCGCCGCGGCGTGCTCGCGGTGAGCGTCCTGCACGACCTCGACATCGAGCCGGCCAAGCTCGGCGTGACGCTGCCCGGCTCCCCCACCGTGTGGGTGCCCTGGGGCGAGTGCCGTCGCGCGCTCGCAGGGCACGACCCGGAGCACATCACCGGCAGGACCCGCCTGGCCGCCTGGCTGCTGGCTCGGCGCTGGGCCGCTGACCGGGGTGCGGACGCCGTGCGCGAGCGGCTCCGGCCCGTCGGCCTGCCCCTGGAGCACGTGCTGCACCCCGGCCTCGACTGGGTGCGCGACCGGGTGCTCGGCGACGCGCTGGACCTCGGACTCGGGGCGGTGGACCTCGACCCGGCCGACCCGGACCGCGTGGTGCTGCTGCCGGTGCCGGTCCTCGACGCGCTCGGCCTCGACCCCTCCCACGAGTGGGACCGCGCCCGCCAGATCCTCGAGGACCTCGGCGGCCTCGCGGCCGAGCGGGTGCGGCTCGATGCGAAGGGGCAGCTCAAGCCCTTCGGGGACTGCGACGTCGTGACGTTGCTCGGCGCGCGCTCGCTGCGCGCCGCCCTCGCTGCCGACGCGGGCGGGCTCGGGGCCGCCGTCGTGCCGATGCGACGACGCGGGTGGACCCGTCTGGCCCTCATCGACCCGGCCTTCGGGGCCGCGGCGGCGGCGGCCACCCCTGTCGAGGACCGCGGCTTCCCGCGACCGCTGCTCATCACCGCCGACGAGCTCGCTCTGGTGCCCGAGGGCGGCACCGCTGACGTCGTGCTGCGCGACCCCGCGGCCGACGCCCCCTGGGTGAGGGACGTGCTCTACCGGTAGGTCAGCGCTGGTCGGCGTCGTCGAGGGACGACCGGACCTCCGCGGACTCCGGCTCGAGGCGCGCCATCGTCTCGACGACGGTGCGTGCGACGTCCTGCGCGGTGAGCCCGATCTCGACGAGCACCTCCGCCCGGGTGCCGTGGTCGAGGAAGCGCCGCGGGATGCCGACCTGGCGGGTGGGGACGTCGACGCCGGCATCAGACAGGGCTTGGGCGACCTGGGTGCCGACGCCGCCGACCCGGCCGCCGTCCTCGACGGTGACGACGAGGCGGTGCGCGGCGGCCAGCGCGACGAGCTCGGGGGGCACGGGGGCCACCCAACGCGGGTCGACCACGGTGACGCCGATGCCCTGGTCGGCGCAGCGGTCCGCGACGTCGAGCGCCATCCGGGCGGTGGCGCCGACCGCGACGATCAGGACGTCACCGGCGGGGGCGGCCTGGCGCAGGACGTCGACGGTGCCCCGGCGCTCCAGCGCCTGGATGTCGTCACCGACGGCGCCCTTGGGGAAGCGCAGGGCCGTTGGGCCGTCAGAGACCGCGACGGCCTCGCGCAGCGCCTCGCGCAGGGTCGCGCCGTCACGCGGCGCGGCGATGCGCAGACCGGGAACGACCTGCAGGATCGAGAGGTCCCACATGCCGTTGTGGGATGCCCCGTCGTCGCCGGTGATGCCGGCGCGGTCCAGGACCAGGGTGACGGGCAGGGAGTGCAGCGCGACGTCCATGAGCGCCTGGTCGAAGGCCCGGTTGAGGAAGGTCGCGTAGATGCAGACCAGCGGGTGCATGCCGCCCATCGCCAGCCCGGCCGCGGAGGTGACCGCGTGCTGCTCGGCGATGCCGACGTCGAAGGTGCGGTCGGGGTAGGCCTGCGAGAAGGCGTGCAGCCCCACCGGCTGGAGCATGGCGGCGGTCAGCGCGACGACGTCGGGGCGCTCGGCCCCGATCGCGACGACCTCCTCGGAGAAGACGTTGGTCCACGACCGCGCGCCGGCGACGAGCGCCTTGCCGGTGAGCGGGTCGGTGCCGGGGCCGACGGCGTGCAGGCAGTCCGCCTCGTCGTCGACGGCCGGTTGGTAGCCGAAGCCCTTGACCGTGACCGCGTGCACGATGACCGGGCCGCCGAAGTCCTTGGCGCGCCGCAGCGCCGACTCCATCGCGGCGGTGTCGTGACCGTCGACGGGTCCGACGTACTTCAGGCCCAGGTCCTCGAAGAGCACCTGCGGCTGGAGCAGGTCCTTGAGTCCGCGCTTGAGGCCGTGCAGCGCTTCGTAGAGCGGCGGGCCGACCAGCGGTGTCTTGGCGAGCACGGTCTTGACGACGTCGAGGGCCTGCTCGTACTGCGGGGTCATCCGCAGCGACGCGAGGTGTTCGGCGAGCCCGCCGATGGTCGGTGAGTAGGAGCGGCCGTTGTCGTTGACGACGATGACGACCGGCAGGTGCCCCGACGCGATGTTGTTGAGCGCCTCCCAGCACATGCCGCCGGTGAGCGCGCCGTCGCCGACGACGGCCACGACGTGGCGCTTCTCACCCCGCAGCGCGTAGGCCTTGGACAGGCCGTCGGCGTAGGACAGCGCGGTCGAGGCGTGGCTGTTCTCGACCAGGTCGTGCTCGGACTCGGCACGCGACGGGTAGCCCGACAGCCCACCGCGGCGGCGCAGCGTGTCGAAGCGGTCGGCCCGGCCGGTGAGGATCTTGTGGACGTAGGCTTGGTGCCCCGTGTCCCAGAGGACCTTGTCGCGCGGCGAGTCGAAGACCCGGTGCAGCGCGAGCGTGGTCTCCACGACGCCGAGGCTCGGGCCGAGGTGGCCGCCGGTGCGCGAGACCGCGTCGACCATGAGGTCGCGGATCTCCGCCGCGAGCAGCGGCAGCTGGTCGGCCGGCAGGCGCTTGAGGTCAGCCGGGGAGCTCACGCCCTCGAGCAGGCTCATGCGTCCGCTCCGGTGGGGTCCTGCACGCCGTCCTCCATGGGGTCGAGCCTAGACGCGGCGGCCCGACGCGGCGCGCCGGCACACGAGGTCCACACAGCGTTCGCACACGGGGGCCGTGCGGATCGGCTACAGGCGGGGCACCCAGCGCTCGCCGCGCAACGCCGCGTCGACCAGCGCCACCTGCCGCCCGGCCCGCACCAGCCGGCGACCCTCCCTGTCGTAGGCCGCGAGCGCGGCCTCGACCACGTCGGGCGGCACCACGCCGCGCAGGTCGGCGCGAGCAGTCGCGATCCCGTCGCGCGCCGCTTGGACGGCCGCGGCGACGTGACCGGCGGCGAACCGCGCCAGGACCACGGGGTGGGCCCGCAGCACCTCGTGGGCGCGGTAGTCGGGAGGGCAGAGGTCGAACAGCCAGGCCACCGCGCTCCGCTCCCAGTCCGGTGCCTGCGGCGGCAGCACCTCGACGGGCCAGTCCGGCGGCACCAGATCACGATCACGCCCGGACACGTCAAGGAGTCTGCCCGACCTGTCGATGACGTGACCGTGACCGTCCCCCCTGACCTGGGTGACGGCTGAGACGAGGAGACGACATGTCCGGGGGGACCGTCGAGGAGCACGCTGCCGCGCTGCGCGCTGCCGTGCAGGCACTGAAGGCGCCGGAGACGGCCACACGTGCCCCCGCCCCGACCACCTCGGTCTACGGGCGCGCGGCCCGCGCCGTGCCCGACGACGTCCACCCGCCGGCGACCCGCGAGGTGCTCGCCGGGCGCTTCCGCTCCGTGGAGACCTCCGCGCTGCTGCCAGGCACCGCGATGGCCCTGGTCGTCCTACCGACCCGCGGGGCCGTGCCGGCGGAGCTGCTGGCCTCGATGCAGCAGCTCGTCACCACCGGCGCCCGCGTCGTCCTGCTCGGTCCGGATATGCCCCGCTCCGTCCCCCCGACGGGAGCGCACACCCTCTCCGAGCCCGCCACGGTGCCGCTGCGCGGCGACGACGCACTGGCGCAGGAGTGGGCGCTCGTCGCCTGCGGGCCGCAGCGGCGCGTCGCCTTCATCGCCCGTCGCGAGCCCGGCTCCGCCGACCTGTGGAGCTGGCTGGTCACCCGCGACGCCATCGCCGTGCAGCGCGCCGGCACGGCCCTGCTCGAGCGGGTGCCCTTCCTGCGCTGGCGGGTGCCGGCGCTCAGCGACTGACCGCGGTCTCCGCCAGGGCGCGCTCTGCCGCCGGACGACCTGCCTCTGCCCAGCCGTCGACGAGCGAGAGCCGGGTGCGGCGCTCGAGCAGGTCCTCGACGTCGAGCGCTCCCTCGGCCACGACGCCCCAGACCAGCTCCACCCCCAGGACGGGTACGCCGGGGGCGACCGGCTCCAGCAGCGACCCGTCCGCGCCGGCGAGCGCCGCCACGTCGCCCGCCTCTGCGCCGTAGCGACGCACCAGCCGGGCCGGGACCCCCGCGGGCGCGCTGCCCACGGCTCCGAGCAGCGGCAGGTCGGCGGTGCGGCAGGGGGCGTCGGTGAGCAGGTCGACGGCGTCCTGCGCCATCCGTCGGTAGGTCGTGAGCTTGCCGCCCAGCACGGTCCAGGCCCCGTGGTCGCCGCGCACCACGGCGTGACGGCGCGACAGGTCGGCGGTCGGCCCCTCAGCGCCGGCGAGCAGTGGGCGCACCCCGGCGAAGGAGCCGATGACGTCACTGCGCGACAGCGGCACCTCCAGGCCGTGGGACAGGACCTCCAGCAGGAAGCGGATCTCGTGCTCCTCGGCCCGTGGCACGTCGGGGACCGACGCGATCGGGTCGTCGGTCAGACCGACGTGCACGATGCCGTCGCCGTGCGGGAGCGCGAAGACGTAGCGGTTGCTCTCGCCCGGCACCGGCACGGTCATGGCCGCGGTGGGATGGCCGAGCACCGCCGCCGGCAGCACGACGTGGGTGCCCTTGGACGGCGCGAGCCGGGTGCCGGGCGAGAGCACGTCGGCCCAGACCCCGGTGGCGTTGACGACGTGGCGCGCGGCGATCCGCAGCGTGGCCCCGGTCAGCTCGTCGACGACCGTGGCCCCCGTGCCGTCGACGGACTCGGCCCGGGCCCGCGTGACGATCCGGGCTCCGTGGGCCGCGGCCGTGCGGGCGAGCGCGACGACCAGCCGGGCGTCGTCCTCGAGCTGGCCGTCCCAGTTGCACAGGCCACCCCGCAGGCCGTCCCGGCGGACCGCCGGCAGCGCCCGCACGGTCTGCTCGACCGACATCCGGCTCGGTCGGGGCAGGTGCCGGGGCCTGGTCCCGGCCCACAGTCGGAACCCCTCCGCCAGGCGCTGCCCGACATCGATGAGCAGCGCGTCGCGGCGCGGCACGTCGACCGACAGCGGCACGACCATCGGCAGCGGCCGCACGAGGTGCGGGGCGGTGCGGGTGAGCAGGACGTGACGCTCGCGGGCGCTCTCGAGCACGAGGTCCCAGTCGTAGGACGCGAGGTAGCGCAGCCCGCCGTGGACCAGCTTCGACGACCAGCGGCTGGTGCCGTGAGCGAGGTCGGACTTCTCGACCAGCGCGACCGACAGCCCGCGCGAGGCGGCGTCGAGGGCGATCCCTGTGCCGGTGACACCGCCTCCGACGACGAGCACGTCGACGACCTCCGAGGTCAGCGCGTCGAGCGCCTGCGCTCGGGTCGCCGCGGTCAGCCGCCCGGCACCCCCGATCATGTCGCCGCCCCCGGTCGCAGGTAGCCGTCGAGCAGCAGCCGCAGCTCGGCCCCCACCGCGTCGGCCTTGTGGTCGGACTCGACGACGCGGGCGCTGAAGACGAACGACTGCGCGGTGAGCAGCAGGCAGGTGGCCAGCAGGCCGGGGTCGCCCTCGCGGACGCTGCCGTCGCGCTGGCCCTGCGCCACCTGCTCCGCCACCAGCGCGATCACCGCGCGCTGCGTGGAGCCGAAGCGGTCGACGACGAGCGGCAGCAGCAGCTCCGGGTCGAGGTCGAGGACCCGGCGGTAGAGCGGGTGGTGGACGAGCTGCTCGACGGTCCGCACGCCGGCCTCGACGAGGCGCTCGCGCGCGGTGGGCAGCGCCTGCACGGCCGCGCCGCACTCCTGCACCAGCGCGACCAGCTCGGAGGTGAGCAGGGCGCTGACGATCGCCTCCAGGTCGCCCCACTGGCGGTAGACGGTCATCCTGCTGACCCCTGCGCGGCGGGCGACGTCGGCCAGCGTCGTGCGCTTGAGGCCCACGTCCATGACGCAGTCGTGGGCCGCAGCGAGCAGCAGGTCGGTGTGACGGTCTGACGTCATGTGTCACACTGTAACCCATGACGACGGACATGACCCTCACCGGCTGGGGCGACCCGGCGCGCAGGACCGGCCTGCCGGCGCACGCCGCCACCTGGCTGGCCAAGGAGGTCGGTCCCGGCCGACCCTCCGCACCCGCACCGGTCACCGCCACCCCGGGCCGGCTCCCCGACGACGTCCGGGCGGCGCTCGCGGCCGCGGTCGGTGCGACCCACGTGGCCACCGACGACGCGACCCGGCTGCTGCACGCCGCGGGCAAGAGCTACCTCGACCTGCTGCGGCTGCGTGCCGGCGGGGAGGTCGCGGCTCCGGACGCGGTGGTGCTGCCCGGCACCGCCGAGGAGGTCGCGACGGTGCTGCGGCTGTGCGCGCAGCACGCCGTCGCGGTCGTGCCCTTCGGTGGCGGCACCTCGGTGGTGGGCGGGGTGAGCCCGTTGCGCGGCCGCTTCGCCGCCGTCGTGGCCCTCGACCTGCGCCGCCTCGACCGCCTCCTGTCGGTCGACCAGGACTCCCTGACCGCGGTCTTCCAGCCGGGGCTGCGGGGGCCCGCGGCCGAGCGGCTGCTCCAGGCCCACGGCCTCACCCTCGGCCACTTCCCGCAGTCCTACGAGCACGCCTCGATCGGGGGCTACGCCGCCACCCGCAGCGCCGGCCAGGCCTCCAGCGGCTACGGCCGCTTCGACGACCTCGTCGTGTCCCTCGTCGTGCAGACCCCCGCGGGCGAGCTCCGGCTCGGCCGCGGCGCGGCGTCGGCCGCGGGACCCGACCTGCGGGCGCTGGTCGTGGGCTCCGAGGGGGCCTTCGGCGTCATCACCGAGGTCGAGCTGAAGGTCCGCCGTCGGCCCGAGACGCAGCGCTTCGAGGGGGCCTTCTTCCGCAGCTGGGCCGAGGGGACCGCCGCCCTGCGCGAGCTCGAGCAGACCGGCCTGGCCCCCGACGTGCTGCGACTGTCCGACCCCGACGAGACACGGGTCCAGCTCGCGCTCGCCGGCACCGGGGGCCTGAAGGGACGAGCCGGCCGGCTGTTCCTGCGGACCCGCGGCTACGGCCAGGGCTGCCTCGCGGTCCTCGGGTGGGACGGGCCCGCCGACGAGGTCGCGCGCCGACGCAGCGCCGCTCTTGGCGTCGTACGACGGCACGGCGGCCAGGCGGTCGGTGCGTCAGTGGGTGAGCGCTGGGCCCACGGACGCTTCGAGGGGCCCTACCTGCGCGACGACCTGCTCGACGCCGGTGTGCTGGTCGAGACCCTGGAGACCTCCGCGACCTGGTCGCGGCTTGCGCAGACCTGGGACGCGGTGCGCGCGGCTCTCACCGACAGCCTGTCGGGCAGCGGCACCGGCCCCGGCCCGGTCGTCATGTGCCACGTCAGCCACGTCTACCCGCACGGCGCCTCGCTCTACTTCACGGTCCTCGCGCGGCAGTCCGACACCGACCCGGTCGGGCAGTGGCAGCGTGCCAAGGACGACGCCTGCGCGGCGATCGTGGCCACAGGTGCCACCATCACCCACCACCACGCGGTCGGCACCGACCACCGGGCGCACCTCGTCGACGAGGTCGGGGCGCTCGGGGTCGAGGTCCTGCGGGCGGTCAAGGCGGTGCTCGACCCCGCTGGGGTGCTCAACCCCGGCAAGCTCCTCCCGGA
The DNA here is from genome assembly GCA_030697205.1 of Mycobacteriales bacterium. Lineage (NCBI taxonomy): Bacteria > Bacillati > Actinomycetota > Actinomycetes > Mycobacteriales > Mycobacteriales bacterium. The sequence continues at coordinate 47,543 of JAUYQP010000030.1, read as the reverse complement.
GGCGTGATGCGGCTGCAGCTGGTGGTCAACCCGGCCGCGGGCGGGGGGCGCGCGACCCGACTGCTCCCGGCGGTCGAGGCCACACTGGCCGGTCACGACCTGCGGGTCACACCGACCCGCTCGCTCGAGCACGCCGAGGCGCTCGCCGCCGAGGCCGTGGCCGACGACCGCGTCGTCGTCGCGATGGGCGGCGACGGCATCGTCGGGCGGGTCGCCGGCGCGGTCGCGGCAGCCGACGGCGTCCTCGGGGTGCTGCCCGGCGGGCGCGGCAACGACTTCGCCCGGTCCGTCGGCATCCCGCGCGACGTCACCGCTGCCTGCGCGGCGATGCTGACGGGGGTCGAGACCCGCATCGACCTCGGCGACGTCGACGGCACCGCCTTCATCGGCATCGCGTCGGTCGGCTTCGACAGCGACGTGCAGGAGCGGGTCCTCACCAGCCGCCTTCCGCTGGGTCAGCTGGTCTACCTCTACGGCTCGCTCGCCACCGTCGCCTCATGGCGACCCGCGACCTTCTCGTGCACGGTCGACGGCGCCCCGCTCGAGGTCCGCGGCTGGTCCGTGGCGGTGGCCAACACGGGTGTCTACGGCGGCGGCATGAAGCTCGCCCCCGATGCCTCGGTCACCGACGGCCTGCTCGACGTCGTGTCCACGTCGGCGACCTCGCGCCTGCGCTTCCTGCGGTCGCTGCCGAAGGTCTTCTCCGGCACCCACGTCCACGAGGAGTCGGTGTCGGTCACCCGCGCCCGGGAGGTGCGGCTCGACGCCGACCGCCCGTTCCGGGTCTTCGCCGATGGCGACCCTGTCGCGTCGCTGCCCTGCACGGTGACCGTGCGGCCGGGAGCGCTGCGGGTGCTGCTCCCGGCCCGCTGACGCGTCAGCGCCGCAGGACCGCCACGAGCTCCACGTGCTCGGTCATGGGGAAGAGGTCCAGGGCCCGCAGGTCCGCGAGCTCCCACCCTGCCTCGCGCAGCACCGCGAGGTCGCGCGCGAACGACGCCGGGTCGCAGGCGACGTAGACCAGCGCGCGGGCGGGTGAGGCCGCCAGTGCGCGCGTCACGTCGAGACCGGCGCCGGCCCGCGGCGGGTCGAGCACGACGAGGTCAGCGCGCAGCCCCGTCACCAGGGCGGCCGTCACCGGGGTCGTGCGGATCCGCACCCACGGCTGGTCGGCGGTGTTGCGGGACGCGTCGGCGCAGGCCCGGGGGTCGCCCTCGACAGCGGTCACCGAGCCGGTCGGACCGACCCGCTCGCCGAGCAGCGCGGCGAACAGCCCCGCCCCGGCGTAGAGGTCGGCGACGCTCTCGCCGGGCTGCGGGTCGAGACCGTCGAGGACGGCCTGTGCAAGGGCGGTCGCGGCGAGCGGGTGCACCTGCCAGAAGCCGCCCGCGGACACCTCGAAGGAGCGGCCGAGGACCTCGTGGCGCAGCCCGTGAGGGACGGCGACCGGCCTGCCGTTGAGGACGACGCCGGTGTCGAGGTCGGGCACGGTGACGCCCGTGCGACCGCGCGCCTGCACGGTCGCGACCCGCTGCGAGCCCTCGACCGCGACCTCGACGGACGCCGCGCCGGGCCAGGTCGCCGTGACGGCCTCGGAGACTGCTGGGTCGGCGATGAGGCAGCGGTCGACCAGGACGAGCTCGTCGCTGCGGTGGCGGTGCAGGCCGAGCCGGCCGTCCCCGTCGGCCGCGAAGGAGACCCGGCTGCGCCAGCCGAGGGCGTCGTCTGACAGCCCCTCGACCACGACCGTGCGCTCCACGCCGGCGAGCCGCCGCAGCTGCTCCTCGACGAGCAGCGCCTTGATGCGGCGCTGCGCGGCGAGGGTGACGTGCTGGTAGTCGCACCCGCCGCAGCGCCCCGGCCCCGCGAAGGGACAGGGCGCCTCGACCCGGTCGGGTGAGGGCTCGAGGACCTCGACGGCGTCGGCGCGCAGGAACGCCTTGGCCTCACCGGTGATCTCGACCCGGACTCGCTCCCCCGGCAGCGCGTGCCGGACGAAGACCACCCGGCCGTCGTCGGCGCGCGCGACGAACGAGCCCCCGGCTGCGGGGGCGCCGACCTCGACGATCACGGGCGGGTCACCGCAGCTCCAGGTCGTCGTCCTTGCGGCGCTCCGACGACTCGAGCTGCCACGGCACAGAGGTGACCATCACACCGGGCTGGTAGAGCAGCCGACCCTTGAGCCGCAGGGCGCTCTGGTTGTGGAGCAGCTGCTCCCACCAGTGCCCGACGACGTACTCCGGGATGTAGACGCTGACCACGTCGCGCGGCGAGTCCAGGCGGATCCTGCGCACGTAGTCGAGGACGGGCCGGGTCACCTCGCGGAAGGGCGAGTCGATGATGGTCAGCGGGATGTCGATGCCGCGGGCGTCCCACTCGGCCAGCAGCCGCTCGGACTCCTCCTTGTCGACCGACACGGTCAGCGCGGTGATGTCGTGCGGTCGGGTCGCCTTGGCGTAGGCCAGCGCGCGCAGCGTCGGGGCGTGGATCTTCGACACCAGGACCACCGCGTGGTTGCGGGACGGCTGCGCCATGACCTCGTCGGGCGGAGCCAGCTCGGTGCGGACCCGGTCGTAGTGGCCCTTGATCCCGCGCATGAGCACGTAGAGGACGCCCATCGCGACGAGCGCGATCCAGGCTCCCTGGGTGAACTTCGTGATGAGGACGACGACGAGCACGACCGCCGTCATGGCCAGGCCGAAGGAGTTGATCGCCCGCGAGCGCTTCATGCGGGCACGCGCGGCAGGGTCGGTCTCGGACCGCAGGTGGCGGTTCCAGTGCCGGATCATGCCGGCCTGGCTGAGGTTGAACGAGATGAAGACGCCCACGATGTAGAGCTGGATGAGCGAGGTGACCTTCGCGTCGTACGCCACGACGAGCAGTGCGGCGAACGCTGCCAGCAGCACGATGCCGTTGCTGTAGGCGAGCCGGTCGCCACGCGTGTGGAGCTGGCGCGGCAGGAAGCCGTCGCGGGCCAGGATCGAGCCGAGGACGGGGAAGCCGTTGTAGGCCGTGTTGGCGGCCAGCACCAGGATCACGACCGTGAACGCCACGGTGGCGAAGGCGATGACTCCCTCGCCGTAGACGGTCTGCGCGAGCTGCGCGATCACGGTCTCCTGGCTGAAGCCCGCACCCACGGGGACGCCGTCGAGCAGCAGCTGCTCCTCGGGGTTCTCGGCGAAGCGGATGCCTGTCCAGTCACCGAGCTTGATGATGCCCATCAGCATGGTGACGGCGATCGTGCCCATCAGCAGCAACGTGGTCGCGGCGTTCTTCGACTTCGGCTTCTGGAACGACGGGACGCCGTTGCTGATCGCCTCGACCCCGGTCAGCGCGGCGCAGCCGGAGGAGAAGGTCCGCAGCAGCAGGAACGCCGCCCCGAGCCCCATGAAGCCCTCGGTGAAGCCGTGCTCGGCGGCGATCGTGTACTGCGCGCTCTCGGCCCGGGCGAGGTCACCGGTCGCCTTCTGGAACAGCCCGTAGGCCGTCATACCGATGATGGCGATCATGAAGCCGTACGTCGGGATGGCGAAGGCCGCCCCCGACTCCCGGATGCCGCGCAGGTTGATCGCGGTGAGGAACGCGATCAGCCCCATCGCGAGCGAGACCTCGTGGCCTTCGACCGACGGGATGACGGAACTGGCGTTCTGCACCCCTGCCGAGATCGACACCGCCACGGTCAGCGTGTAGTCGACGAGCAGGGCGGCCGCGACCGTCAGCCCCCACTTCGGGCCGAGGTTGACCGTGGCGACCTCGTAGTCGCCGCCGCCGCTCGGGTAGGCGTGCACGTTCTGCCGGTAGGACGCCACCACGGTCAGCATCACGACGACGACCGCGAGGCCGACCTTCCAGGAGAAGGAGTACGCCGCGAGGCCCGCGATCGACAGGGTCAGGAAGATCTCGTCCGGTGCGTAGGCCACCGACGACAGCGCGTCGCTCGCGAAGACCGGCAGCGCGATCCGCTTGGGGAGCAGCGTCTCGCCGAGGCGGTTGCTGGCGAGCGCCCTGCCGAGGAAGACGCGCTTGAGGACATCACCGGGACGGGCCACGAGGGCAGAGCGTACGACGCAGACGCTCCCGCTCCGCCCGCGCCGCGCGTGTAGCGTCACTCCCCGTGCATGTGGTGATCATGGGATGCGGACGCGTCGGCTCCGCGCTGGCCAAGAGCCTCGAGGCGCTCGACCACTCGGTGGCGGTGATCGACCGCGACGCGGGCGCCTTCCGCCGGCTGTCGAGCAGCTTCTCCGGCAGCCGCGTGACGGGCGTCGGATTCGACCGCGACACCCTCGTCGAGGCCGGCATCGAGCGGGCCGACGCCTTCGCGGCGGTGAGCTCGGGCGACAACTCCAACATCATCGCCGCGCGGGTCGCCCGCGAGACCTTCGGCATCGACAACGTCGTCGCCCGCATCTACGACGCGCGCCGCGCCGAGGTCTACCAGAAGCTCGGCATCCCCACGGTCGCGACCGTGCGCTGGACCGCCGACCAGGTCATCCGGCGGCTGCTTCCCGCCGGCGCGGCGACCGAGTGGCGCGACCCCAGCGGCGCCATCGTGCTCGCCGAGATCGCCTTCGCCCCGCAGTGGATCGGGCACCGGGTCACGGCGGCCGAGGCCGCGAGCGGCGCCCGCGTCGCGATGCTCACCCGGCTCGGCGACGGCCTGCTGCCCGGCCCCGACACCGTGCTGCAGGAGGGCGATTTGCTCCACGCCGTGATGCGCACCGACGACATCGACCGGGTCGCGGCCGTCATGGCCGCCGCCCCCATGGCAGGGGACCACTGATGCGCGTCGCCATCGCCGGGGCCGGCAACGTCGGTCGCTCCATCGCCGCCGAGCTGCTCGGCAACGGTCACGAGGTGCTGCTCGTCGAGCGCGACCCCCGGGCCATGAAGCTCGACACCGTCCCGGCCGCCGAGTGGCTGCTCGCCGACGCCTGCGAGCTCGACACCCTGGTGCAGGCCCGCCTCGACGCCTGCGACGTCGTCGTGGCGGCCACCGGCGACGACAAGGTCAACCTGGTCGTGTCGCTGCTCGCCAAGACGGAGTTCGGTGTGGACCGCGTCGTCGCACGGGTCAACCACCCGAAGAACGAGTGGCTGTTCAACGAGTCCTGGGGCGTCGACGTCTCGGTGTCGAGCCCGCGCCTGCTCGCCGCCGTGGTCGAGGAGGCGGTGTCGGTCGGCGACCTCGTCCGGCTGCTGACCTTCCGCCAGGGCGGCGCGAACCTCGTCGAGCTCACCCTCGCCAAGGACGCCCCGCTGGTCGGCTCGCTGGTCGGGGAGACGCCCTGGCCGCAGGACTCCGCGCTCGTCGCGATCCTGCGTGACGGCCGGGTCATCCTGCCGGGTCCGGACATCGCGATGGAGGGCGGCGACGAGCTGCTCCTCGTCGCGACGTCCGAGGTCGAGGAGGAGCTCGACCGCCTGCTCGGCGGCAAGGTGCGCTGACCGACGCGCCCCCGTCGCGGGCGCTCAGCGGGCTCCGGGACCCGTCCCGCCGGCCGCCTCACGCGGATGTGGCGATCACCCGCGCGGGGCCACGCTCGCATGATCGCCACATCCCCTGGGCGAGGCCGCAGCGACGACGGCCCGTGGCGCAGATGTGGCGATCACCCCCGCGCCGTCACGCTCGCATGATCGCCACATCCCGGGGCGGGCCGGTCGGGACGCGCGGTTCGGGGTGCGCCCACCTACCGGTCAGTGGGGGTCGGGCTCCGCTGCCGGTTCGACAAGGGCGTCGTCGTCCACGGCGGGCTGCGGCGCGGTGAAACCGGAGCGCCGGACCAGCACCACCGACACGACCGCGGCGACCGCGATGCAGGCGTACTTCACGACGTTGATGACGAGGAACAACTGGCCGTCGTTGTCACCCTCACCGCGGCGCACGGTTTCAGCGACTCCCGCGCGGATGAAGAAGGTGACCGTCCAGACGGCAGTGGCCAGCTGGCAGGCGCGGAACAGTCCGGGGTGGTCCCGCCAACCGGCGTACTTCTCGTCGAAGGCGGCCAGGACCAGTCCGACGGCCGGTCGGCCGACCAGCAGCGAGACAGTGAACCCGACGCCGGTCAGACCGGTCATGATGATCCCGGGGATGAAGAAGCCCTCCCCGGTGCCGGTCGCGCGGGCGAAGAGCACCGCGATGACCAGACCGAAGAAGCCGCTCCACACCTGGGTGAGCGGCTCGCCGCGGCGGGTGCGCAAGGCGAGCAGCCCGACGCCGACGACGAGCGCGACCACGATCGCCGTGTTGAGGCTGTCGGTGGCGAGCCGGGTGAGCACGAAGGCCGTCGCCGGCAGCGCGCTGTCGATGACGCCCCGGGTGCCTCCGATGGCCTCAGCGAAGGTGCTGGTCGTCGGGGCCGGTGGGGCCGTGCGGTCCTCAGGCACTGGCGGGCTTGAGTTCGTAGGCGGCGTTGTAGATCGTCGGGCGGCCGTCGTGCATGGTGAGCCGTCCGCGCGCCACGAGGGAGCGGCCCGGCTCGATGCCACCGATGCGGCGGCGGCCCAGCCAGACGAGCGTGACCGTGCCGGAGCCGTCGTAGACCTCGGCCTCGAGCGTTGGCACTCCCGCGCGCGGGCGCAGGACCACCTGGCGCAGCGTGCCCGCGACGCAGACCGGCTGACCGACCCGGCAGGTGCTCACCGAGGTCGCGCCCGCGGACACGACGTCCTGCTGCAGGTCGGCGGCGGCAAGGTCCTCGGGGTCCGCGGTGAGGCGGGTGAGGGCGCGCTTCAGACGACCGGGGCTGGTGCTCACATCGCCCAGCGTAGGCCAGGGCGGCTAGCGGATCTCGGTGATCTCCGGACCCCGCTCGGGCATCGCGAGCCCGCCGGGCGAGTCGCTGTCGATGCGCTCGGCGTGGCCACTCGACGGTCCGGCGTCCGAGGAGGCGTCCGACGCGTCATCGGCGAGCCCGTCGCCCAACTCAGCGGCGGCCTGGTCCTGGACGTCGCGCGGCAGCCGCAGCGGCAGCGCGTCACGCACCGCCATCGGGTCGTTGCCGCGCACCACGACGATGTCGCGCAGCGCGCCCTCGAGCGGTGCAGCGAGGGCGCTGTCGGTGGCCGCAGGACCGGTGATGAGGCCACGCAGGAACCAGCGCGGGCCGTCGACGCCGAGGAAGCGCGCGTCGGCGAGCACGACGCCCTGGCCCGGCACCTCCGTCGGGACCGCGGCACGCAGCTCGGGACCGAAGGGCCCGTCGGCGACCTCCGCGCGGCCGCCACCGCCACTGAGCGCCTCAGCGATCTCGGCGCGGACCTCGCCCCAGATGCCCTCGGTCTTGGGAGCGGCGAAGGCGTTGACCTGCAGCGCCGACTCGCCCCGCACGACGGTCGCCGCGACGACCTCGCCCTCGGGGCTGACGTCGACGCGCACCTCGCAGTCCGGCGGCACCGGCACGAGCAGGCCGCCGAGGTCGAGCAGCGGCTGGTCGGCCGGCCGCTCCGGCGCGTCGTGGGCGTCCCACGGACCCTGCGGACGGGGCACGGACTGCCGCGCCTCGTCGCGCTCGAGCCGCTCGATCTCGGCGAGCAGCTCGGCGTCCTCGAACGCGCGGTCCTCCTCGTCGAGGTCGTCGACGAAGTCGTCCGGGTCGACCGGCTCGAAGGTGACCTGCTTCTTGCGACCGAACACGCTCACTCCCTGTGCTCCTGCTGGACGTCCTGCTCTGCCCGACCCTGTCCCTGCCCCAGCCCCGTGGAGCCGTGGCCACCCGCACCCCGGACGCTGTCGGACAGCGTCTCGGCCTCGCGCCAGGCGACGTGCTCGACCCGCTGCACGACCAGCTGCGCGACCCGGTCGAGGCGGGCCAGCACCACCCGCTGGTGCGGGTCGTGGTTGACCAGGCAGACCTGGATCTCACCGCGGTAACCGGCGTCGATGGTGCCCGGGGCGTTGACGATCGAGACGCCGTGCCGCGCGGCGAGGCCGCTGCGAGGGTGCACGAAACCGGCGTAGCCCTCGGGCAGCGCCACCGCGATGCCGGTCGGCACCAGCGCGCGCTCACCGGGCCCGAGCTCGACATCGACCGTGGTGACGAGGTCGCAGCCCGCGTCGCCGGGGTGGGCGTAGGACGGCAGGGGTACGTCGGGGTCCAGCCGCACGATCTCGACCACCAGGTCCCTGACCCGGTCCACGACCAGCTGCTCCACGCTCGCACCCCCTCCCTCGCTCGCGCCCGGACGGGCGTGCAGACCCTACCCGCGCAGCGCCCTCGCGCGGACGTACCGTGGGGTCCGACGCAAGGAGTCCTCGTGCCCCTCCCCCACCAGCGGTCCGTCGTGGTGACCGGTGCCAACAGCGGCATCGGCCTCGTGACCGTGCTCGAGCTCGCCGGCGCCGGCTACGACGTGATCGGCACCGTCCGCAGCGACGAGAAGACCGACGTCGTGCTGTCGGCTGCATCCGACCGCGAGCTCGACGTCCGCACGGTGGTGCTCGACGTCGATGACGCCGCCTCCACCGAGGCCGGCTTCGCCGAGGTCGCCACGATGACCGACGGCGGACCGTGGGCCGTGGTCAACAACGCCGGCTACGCCCAGTCCGGTGCCGTCGAGGACGTCACCGACGAGCTCGCCCGCCGCCAGCTCGAGACCAACGTGCTCGCACCGATGCGCATCGCCCGCCTCGTCCTGCCCACCATGCGCGAGCGCGGCGAGGGCCGCATCGTCAACATGAGCTCGGTCGCCGGCCGGCTCTCCACGCCGCTGATGGGCTGGTACTGCGCCTCCAAGCACGCCCTCGAGGCGCTGTCCGACGCGCTGCGGATGGAGGTCGAGCAGGACGGCGTCCGCGTCGTGCTCGTCGAGCCCGGGATGTTCGGCACCGACATCTGGTCCGCGGCCAAGGAGGGCGGCTTCCCCGAGCCGACCAGCTCGCGCTACGCCGCGGCCTACGCCCACGCCGAGGCGTTGGGTGCCCGCTCCGACAAGCTGCCCGACCCGGTCTGGGTCGCGCGCACCGTCCGCCTCGCCCTGACCAACCCGGTGCCGCTCGCCCGCTACGTCGTCGGCGTCGACGCGGTCGGCGGCATCCTCGCCGAGACCTTCGCCCCCACCGTCGTCACCGACTACCTCAAGAGCGTCGGCTCGGGCATGCGCAAGCTCCCGGTCAAGATCCCCTTCCTCCCACGATGACGAGGACTACCAGGGAGTACGACGAAAGGCTCCGCGTCCCGCTGTGGTGGTGGCCGGGGACGCTCGCGATGCTGCTGCTGCTCGCCGCCGTGGTGCACAGCGGCGCCGACGGGGTGCGGTCGTGGCTCCCCTACGTCGTCGCGGCCGTCCTCACCGTGGTCCTGCTGCTGCGCGCCTCGCGCGGCCGCGTGCGCGTCGCCGAGGGCGTGCTGCACGTGCCGGGCGCCCGCGTCCCCGTCGCGCTCGTCGACCGGGCGGTGCCGCTCGACCCGGTGTCGCTGCGCCGGCTGTCCGGTCCGCAGCGCCACCCGTGGGCGTTCCTCGCCCGCAAGGGGTTCCTGCAGACGGCCGTCCTCGTGGAGCTCGACGACCCGGCCGACGACACGCCCTACTGGGTCGTGTCCACGCGCCGACCGGAGGCGCTCGCGCAGGTGCTGTCCCCCGAGGACGCCCCGCGCGCCTGAGCGCGACGCCCGCCGAGCGGCGCCCGGGTGTCCGGACGCCCGCGCCGGGGAAGGTCACCCGTCAAGACGGGCCCGCCGGGTCCGGCGTACGGCTCTGCTGCCGGAGGTCACGTGCTCGCGAAGGTCGGTTGGAAGGTCGTGGGAGTCGGCTCGGGGCTGGTCGCGGCGAAGGCGAGCCGCTCGGTGCTCGACAAGGGGTGGGCCGCGACCAAGGGCGGTGAGCCGCCGCGCAACCCCGCCGCCCCCGGCACGTCCTGGCCGGACGCGCTGCAGTGGGCGGTGGCCAGCGGGGTCGCCGTCGCCGTGGCGCGGCTGGTCGCGACCCGCGGTGCGGCCGGGGCGTGGCGTCGCACGACCGGGCACCTGCCGCCCGGCCTCGAAGAGGTCGGCAACTAGCGTTCCGGCGTGGACGACTCCCTGGACCCTGACGACATCGCCTACGCCGGAGTGCTCGGCCAGCGCGACCTGCTCCGCACCGGCCGGCTGACCGCCACCGAGCTGCTCGAGATCAGCCTGGCCAGGATCGACCGCTTCGACGGTCGCGTGGGGGCCTTCCGGACGCTGTTCCGCGAGCGGGCCCGCACCGAGGCCGCGGCGCTGTCGGCCGACGACGACCGCCCGCTGGCCGGCATCCCCGTCGCGGTGAAGGACGGCGTGCGGGTCGAGGGGCACCCGCCGTCCTACGGCACCGGGTCGGCCGAGCCGCCGGCTGCGGCCGACGACGAGGTCGTGCGCAGGCTGCGCGACGCGGGCGCGGTCGTCGTCGGCGTCACGAAGCTCCCCGAGCTCGCCCTGTGGCCGTTCACCGAGTCGCAGATGTGGGGCTCGACCCGCAACCCGTGGGACCTCTCGCGCACCCCTGGTGGCTCGTCGGGTGGCTCCGGCGCTGCGGTCGCGGCCGGGATGGTGGCGGCCGCGACGGCGTCCGACGGCGGCGGCTCGATCCGCATCCCGGCAGCCTGCTGCGGCCTGGTCGGCCTCAAACCGCAGCGCGACCGGGTGCCGATGGGGTCGCAGGACGACCTCCACGCCGCCCACTGGCACGGCCTGTCCGTCATGGGTTGCCTGACCCGCGGTGTCGCCGACCACGCCCTGGTCCTGTCGGTGATGAGCGGTGGGTCGATCGGGGCGGAGGTCACCGAGCCCGGCCCGCTGCGGATCGCCTGGTCGACCCGCACCGCCTCCCCCGCCCCGGTCGACCCGGCGGTGCACCGCGCCCTGCGCACAGGGCTGGCACTGCTGCGCGACCTCGGCCACGAGGTCGTCGCCGCGGACCCGTCCTACAAGGGGATCCCGACGTCGTTCACGACCCGCTTCCTGCGCGGGGCGGCCGACGACCACGCGGCGCTCGCGAACCCTGCCGCGACGGAGTTCCGCACCCGGGTCGTCGCGGCGGTCGGTCGGCGGGTCAGCGACAGCGCCCTGCGTCGGGCAGTGGCCGCCGGCGACGCGGCCGGGCGCCGGCTCGCGACACTGCCCGGTGGCGCCGACGTGCTGGTCACGCCGACGCTCGCCCGCCCACCGGTGGCCGTCGGGGCGCTGCGCGGCCTCGCCACCCTCGTCAAGGCGCCCCGCATCGTCGGCTTCACCCCGCCCTGGAACGTCACCGGCCAGCCCGCCCTCTCGGTCCCGGTGTCGACCCACGAGGGGGTGCCGCTCGCGATCCAGCTGGTCGGCCCGCCCGACTCGGAGGCGCTGCTGCTCGGCCTGGCCGCGCAGGTCGAGCGGGTGACGGGCTTCCCCGACCGACGGCCCCCGCTCGGCTGACACGGCTCGGCTGACACCGGATCTACCCAGCACGGCCAGCGCGAGGAAAGCGGTGGCGCGACCGACGACCATCAGCGCATGAGCACCGCACTGCTGACCGGCCTCGGCCTCGGCCTCGCCGTCGCGGCGCAGGTCGGCCCGGTCTCGCTGCTCCTGGTCCGCACGGTGCTGCGGGGCGCGACCTCCGCAGGGCTGGCGATCGGGCTCGGCGCCGCCGTCGTCGACGTGGCCTACGCCGCGGCCGGCAGCGCGGGCGCGGCTGGCCTGCTCGAGGTCGCCGCGCTGCGCACCACCCTCGGCCTGCTCGGCTCCGCCGTGCTGGTGGTCCTCGGCCTCCGCGCCCTGCAGACCGTCCGCCGGCCGCTGCTCGCCGGCGATCTGCCGGCGGAGATCGCGACTCCCACCCGTGCCCTACGCACCAGCCTCGCCGCCACCGCGTCTAACCCGATGACGATCGCCGCCTGGACCGCGGTCTTCCTCGCAACCACGACCGCCGAGCTGACCCGCGGTGCCGCGGGGACCGGCCTGCTCCTGCTGGGAATCGGTCTCGGCACGCTGATCTGGTTCACCGCCCTCACCGGAGTCGTGCGGCTGGTGCGCGGGCGGGTCACCGACCGGGGGCTGCGCGGGGTCGACATCGCCTCGGGGCTGGGGCTGGTGGCCTTCGGCGTGGTGCTGGCGGTCCGCGTGCTCTGACGTGGGTAGCGTGGCGTCGTGATGCGCAGGTGACCCACTGGTGACGGCCGCCGCCGCGTCGCACGGCGCGGACCTCGACAGCCTGCTCTCCCTGCGTCTGCGACGCGGTCTGGCCGGCACCGTCCTGTCGAGCCGGTCCGCGCGGGTCGTCTTCGACGCCGGTCACGCCGGTGTCTGGACCGTGACCCTCGACAAGGGCCGTGGGTCGGTCCGGCGCGGCAGCAGCCCCGACCCGACCCTGGTCATCAGCGGTACCGCGGGGGTGCTGGCCGACATCGTTGGGGGCCGGGAGTCCGGCGTCCAGGCCTTCCTCGACGGCCGCGTGACCTGCCGTGGTGACCTCGCGCTGTCGTTGCAGCTCGACGGCCTGTGGGAGGCCGGTGGGGACGCAGCGGACCGGCCGGACCGCTTCCCGCGTGCCCTGCAGGTCAGCGCGATGGGGGTGCGCACGTCGTACCTCGAGGCAGGTCCTCTCGACGCCCCGCCCGTGATCCTGCTGCACGGCCTCGGCGCCACCAACGCCTCCATGCTGCCGACGCTGGCCGACCTGGCCCACGACCACCGCGTCATCGCCCCCGACTCCCCCGGCTTCGGCGCCTCCGCCGCCCCGAGCGGCCCCTACTCCCCGGCGTGGTTCGCCGCCTGGCTCGAGGAGTTCCAGGTCGCCACCCGCAGCCGTGGCGCGGTCCTCGTCGGCAACTCCCTCGGCGGCCGGCTGGCGCTCGAGGCCGGACTGACCCACCCGAAGAGCGTGCGCGGTGTCGTCCTGCTCGCACCCTCGCCGGCGTTCCGGCGACTGCGCCAGTGGGTGCCGCTGGTGCGCGTCATGCCCCCCGAGCTGGCCCGGCTGCCGGTCGTCGTCTCGCACCGGCTCGTCGTCGAGGGCATCCGCGGCATGTTCAGCGTCCCCGACCGGCTGCCCCGCTCCTGGTACGACGCTGCCGCCGACGAGTTCCGCCGCGTCATGCGCTCGCCGTCGCACCGGGTGGCGTTCTTCCAGTGCGCCCGGCAGATCTACCTCGAGGACGCCTACGGCCGCACCGGGTTCTGGCACCGACTGCCCGGGCTGGTGCCGCCGGCGCTGTTCGTGTGGGGCGACCGCGACCGGCTGGTCCCGTCGTCGTTCGCGCGCCACGTCGCCGACGCGCTGCCCGACGCCGGCTCGGTCGTGCTCGAGGACTGCGGCCACGTGCCGCAGTTCGAGCACCCGGAGGTGCTCAACCCGATGGTGCGCGGGTTCATCACCTCGCTGGCGTAGCCGGGGGCCTCATCTGGGGCGCTCCTGGAGCGCGTTGAGCTCCCTCGTGAACGACCTCGCGTTCTGCACCCCCGCGGCGACCAGCGGCGCGAAGGACAGCACGAGCAGCCGGTCGTCCTCACCGAAGGCGTCGACCTCGGTGGAGTCGATCTGCAGGACGCCGATGACCCGGCCCTCGGCGACGAGCGGCACGCCGTACCAGCTGCGCACGCCGAGCGAGGTGCCCGTCGTACGCCGCTTGGCCGTGACCGTGGAGGCGACCGTGATGTCAGGCAGGTAGCGGGGCTCACCGGTCTGCGCGATGGTGCCGCCGACTCCCTGGCCGAGCGGGATGCTCGCCCCGAGCGCCTCGGGGGTCGCGGGCGGGTCGGTCGCCGCGAGCCGCACGACGTCGCCGTCGACGAGCTGGATCGAGCCGCCGGTGAAGTCGATGACCCGGCGCAGGACGACGAAGGCCCGCTCGAGCACCGAGTCGACCTGCAGGCAGGCCGTGATGTCACGGGCCCCGTCCAGCAGCAGGCGGTAGCGCCGCGACTCGTCGACCGAGCGGGTCGGGGACGGCTCGGGGCGCCGCGGCGCGGGCACCATCCGGGCACCGGAGCTGTCGAGCAGGTCGACCAGCGCGTCGATGTCGAGCGGCCGGGCGTAGGCGAAGCCCTGCGCCTGGTCGCAGCCCAGGTCGCGCAGCAGCGCGAGCTGCTCGGTGGTCTCCGGCCCCTCGGCCACGACCCTCAGCCCGAAGGTGTGGGCCATGGCGACGACGCCACCGACGATGGCCGCGCTGCCGGCGTCGACACCCACGCCGACCACGAAGGTGCGGTCCACCTTCACGACATCGACGGGGAAGCGAGCCAGGTAGGTCAGCGACGCGTGACCCGTGCCGAAGTCGTCGATGGAGAGCTTCACGCCGATCTCGCGCAGTGCGGCGAGCGCGGCGACCACCGGGTCCACGTCACCCGACAGCGCCGTCTCAGTGACCTCGAGGCAGAGCTTCGCGGGGTCCACACCGGTGTCGTCGAGCAGGGAGGCCACGAGCGGCGGGAACGCCGGGTCGGTGAGCTGACGCACCGAGACGTTGACCGCGACCGACGGCACGTGGGCCAGGCCACGACCGGACCAGCGCACGAGGTCCTGCAGAGACTGGCGCAGCACGAACCGACCGATCTCGCCGATCAGCTCGCTCTGCTCGGCGACGGCGATGAACTCCCCGGGGGGGACGTCGCCACGCACGTCGTCATGCCACCGGGCCAGCGCCTCCACGCCCTCGATCCGCCCGGTGACCAGGTCGACCGAGGGCTGGTAGACGACGCGCACCCGACCGGCCGCGAGGGCGTGCCGCAGGTCGACCTCGAGCTCGTGGGCGGAGACGGCCTGCTCGCGCATCTGCGGTGCGAAGACCGCAACGCGCGCGCCGCCCGCACCCTTCGCCTGGTACATCGCGGTGTCGGCGTCCCGAAGCAACACGTCGCCGGTGGTGTCCGGGCCGGACAGCGCGATGCCGATGCTGGCGCTGACCACCTCCAGGTGGTCGCCGAGCGAGATCGGCGAGCGCAGGGCTGCCAGGACACGGTCGGCGAGCAGCCGCGCGTCGCTCTCGCCCTCGACCCGCCGCGCCATGATGACGAACTCGTCGCCCCCGAGCCTCGCCACGAGGTCCCCTGGTCGCAGGGTGGCGTCGAGGCGCTGCCCCACCTGCACGAGCAGCCGGTCCCCGGCGGCATGACCCAACCCGTCGTTGACGACCTTGAAGCGGTCGAGGTCCATGAAGAGCACCGCAACGTGCTCGCCGGCACGCAGCGCCAGGTCGAGCTGCTCGCGCAGCATGGTGCGATTGGGCAGCCCGGTCAGCTCGTCGTGACTGGCCTGGTGGGAGAGGCGCTGCTCCACCCGCTTGCGCTCCGTGACGTTCTCGAGCTGTATGACGACCCGGGGTGGCACCCCCGCCTGCCCGTCCATCCACGACGCCGCGAGCAGCACCCAGCGCAGCGTGCCGTCCGCCCCCCGCAACCGGACCTCGGCGCGCGTCCCGCGGCGGCTGGGCGACAGCGTCGCGAGCGCCGCTGTCACGCGGGCGCGGTCGTCGGCCAGCGCGTGCCGCAGGAACGGCGTGCCCTGCAACGAGGCCTCGTCCGCGCCGAGGAGCTGGGCCATGGCGTGGTTGACCTGCAGGAGCGCACCGTGCTCGTCGAGCAGCGCCATGCCCGTCGAGGCATGGGCGAAGGCTCCCGCGAGCAGCCCCTCCGCCTGGCGCAGCCTCGCGGCCCACCGCCGCACGAGGGTGCTGATGGCGGCGGCCGGGAAGGCGAAGACCACGCAGAGCAGGAGCGCGGTGAGCGGCGCGATCAGGCGTCCGTCGGGCTCGCGCTGCGGCCAGACCGCGACGATCGCGCTGACGACCGGGATGCTGGCCGCCGCACCGGCCCACCCCCATCGGACGGGAGCCATGAGCAGGACGAAGATGCCGTAGGTCGTCCCCGCGCCCTGCAGGTCGTGGAACAGCGCGCTGTAGAGCGCGTAGGCGGCCACGTCGAGCAGCGCGAAGACGAGGGTCGCCCGCCACGACAGCGCGGCGCTGCGCACCCTGACCAGTGCCGCAGCGAGCCCCAGGCAGGCCACCATGGCCGCGAGGTGCCAGGCACCAGCGAGCAGGAAGCGGCGCTCCTCCGCAGCGGTGTCGGGCTCGGCGAGCAGCAGAGTGACGCTCGCGAGCATGAGCACGGCGGCGCGCAGCAGCATCGCGACGGCCTCACCTCGCGCAGCCGGCAGCAGGCCGGTGGAGCGGGGGGCGTCCGCGGGGGCGGACAGCGCGGCGGGCATGACACCTCCGTCCGAGGTCCGGTGCGGACCCCACAGGGACGGTACGGGCTGTTTCCGGCACTCCACCTGACACCGCGGGGTGATCCGCACTGGTCAGAAGTGACCAGTCCCGCGGCCTAGCGACGGCGCAGCAGGCCCTTGGCCCGGCCGCCCGGCGCCGGCTCGACCGGTCGCAGGTCAGCCCGCAGCGCGTCCCCCAGCTTGACGGTCTCACGCCTGTTGAGCTCCGCCGACGCGACCGCGCCGGTGAGGAAGGGCGCCAGCGACGACAGGTTGCGACCCAGTCGGCGGGCAACCCGGGACCGCAGCTGCTGCCGCGCCGCGGTGCCGAGCACCGTCGCGAGCCCCGGGGCGCCCCCGCGCACGTCGAGGCCCTTCTTCGCCGACCACGACGAGAGGTACGCCGTCGCCACCTGGCCCCGCGTCCCGACCGGTGCGCGCCCGAACACCACGTGGAGCTCCGCGACGAGCTTGAGCTCGACGGCGACCACCGCGAGGGTCTCGGCCGCGAGCGTCGCGGGCGCGGCGAGCAGCGTCGGCGGCGCGGCGAGGTGGGCGGCAGACACGGTCCCGCCCAGCGCACCTACCGCCGCCGTCGCCCGTGACGCGCTGCGCACGAGCGACTCCGCGAGGGCGTCACCGGACAGCCCGCCGTGGTGCTGGCGCAGTGTCAGCAGGTCCCGGACCGGCAGGTGGGGCGCGACGTCGGCGACGAGATCGGCGAGCCAGCGCCCGCTGACGGCCGCGCGCGCCCCCGCCTCGCGCGCTCCGCTGCCGATCAGGCCCGCGACCGCCACGAGCGCCCTCGCACGGTCCTGCTGCCCGGTGCTGTCGTCGGTGAGCCGGGCGAGCGCGCCGGGCAGGTCCCGTGTGCGGTCCTGCGCGTCGCTCACGCCGCCGGTCTCCACGTCTGCGTCAGGCGCACTCGCGGCAGACCAGGCGGCCGCCCTTGTCGGAGGCGAGCTGGCTGCGGTGGTGGACCAGGAAGCACGACGAGCAGGTGAACTCGTCGCTCTGCTTGGGCAGCACGCGCACGGTGAGCTCCTCACCCGACAGGTCGGCGCCGGGCAGCTCGAGGGCCTCGGCCAGGTCGGCCTCGTCGACGTCGACGCTGCTCGCCTGCGCCTCGGCGCGGCGCGCCTTCAGCTCCTCGAGGGAGTCCTCACCGAGGTCGTCGGCCTCGGACCGTCGGGGCTGGTCGTAGTCGGTGGCCATGGTCTCGGGCCCTTCCTGGTCGTAGTGCGGTTGGCAGCGTCCTGCCGGCGGGACAACGCACGGGGCGTCGAACTTGTGCCCAGCCTGCCCGCGCAGGGGCCTGCCCACCCGTCCAGCGGGACGCCGGTCTGCTGGACGAGCGCCGAAGGGTAGCCCCTGTGTCGGGCGGCGAGAGGCACCGGACGGGTGTCCCGCAGGGTGATGTCGACCACCCGCACCTCTGGACTAGCGGTCCATCTCCGCGAAGCGCCACAGCTCGTCGGTGGCGTCGACAGGGTCGCCCGGCTGCGTCCAGCGGTGCGGGTAGGGGTCCAGGACCCGGATCGTGATGTCGCTGCCCGGGGCAGCGGCGGGGATCGTGCGCACGTCGCGGAGGAAGGCCTCGAGTCGGGTGCTGTAGACCCGGCCCCGGTAGGGCACGGAGGTGTCGTCGTCGCCGTGGAAGTGCAGCGCCCTGATCGGCCCGCGGCAGCGCGGCACCTCCAGCGTGCCGCTGACGACCCCGACGGTGTCGACGAGCTCGGGGCGCTCGCAGGCGAAGCGGTAGGCCATCATCCCGCCGTTGGAGAAGCCGACGACCGACACCCGGCCGGCGCCGCGCCGGCGTAGGTCCGCGACGACCTCGGCCAGGAAGGCGACGTCGTCGATCCGCGACCTCGAGGCCGGCCCGCAGCACAGCCCGGCGTTGTAGGAGTCCCGCACGCCCTCGGGATAGGCCACGAGCACGCCGTCGCGGTCCGAGAGGGCGTCGAACCCGGTGGTCTTGGCCGCGTCATCGGGGTTGGAGTCGAGACCGTGCACGACCACCATGACCGGCCGGCCGTCGCCGCTGCGCGGGTGCTCGAGCTGCGCCGGGGGGACGTGCAGGACGTAGGCGCGGCCGCTGTCGAGGACGACGCGCGTGTCGACGCCCTCCGTGACCGGGTCGAGGGCCGCCGCCAGGGGCGCGACCGCCCCTACCGCGACGAACAGCAGCAGCGCGGCGAGCAGCCTGCGCCGCGCCGTCCACCGGGGTGCACGGCGGCGGCTCCGGCGCAGCGTCGGGCCAGATGACACACCAGAAGTGAACCTCACCGCCGCGTCCGGGACGGTCAGGCCACGGCGTAGGCCCCGAGCAGGAGGCCGACGAGCTCGTCGACCAGCTCCTGGCGCGGGCAGGGCCGCTCCTCGAGCCACCAGTCGCCCGCCGCCTGGACCATGCCGACGATGCCGTGCGCCCAGGCGCCGCTGCGCGTCGGGCCTCCCCCGGTCTCATGCTCAAGGCCCTGGGCAAGCAGCCCCGCGACCCCGGCCATGAAGGAGCGCACCTGGCCCGGCGCGGTGGACGCCACCTCGGTCGAGCGCACCAGGAAGCGGTAGACCTGCGGCTCGGCCTCGATCGCGGCGACGTAGGCGCCGATCGTCCGGCGCACCCGCTCCTCGCGGGTGCCCCCGGACTCCAGCGCGGCGCGCAGGTCCACGAGCAGGCGGGCCGTGTGGCGCTCGGCGAGGGCGGCGTAGAGCCCGCCCTTGTCGCCGAAGTGCCGGTAGAGGACGGGCTTGGTGATGCCCGCCTCCGCGGCGATCGTCGCCATCGACGCGTCGGCCCCCTCCCGCTGCACGACCGCATCGGCCGCGTCGAGGAGCTCCTCCCGACGGGCCGTGCGGTCCTGCAGCGGGGCGACGGTCACTACGGGATCTGCATCCCGGAGATCGCGCGGCTGATGATGAGGCGCTGGATCTCGCTGGTCCCCTCGAAGATCGTGTAGATCTTGGCGTCGCGGTGCCAGCGCTCCACGGGGTACTCCCGGGTGTAGCCGTTGCCGCCCAGGATCTGGATCGCCCTGTCGGTGATGTCCACAGCGGCCTCGCCCGCGAACAGCTTCGACATCGAGCCCTCACCCGCGGTGAACGGCACGCCGTTGCGGCCCATCCAGGCGGCCCGCCACACCAGCAGGCGCGACGCGTCGAGCTTGGTCTTCATGTCGGCCAGCTGGAAGGCGATCCCCTGGTTCTGGATGATCGGCCGGCCGAACTGCTCGCGGGTCTTGGCGTAGTCCAGCGCGTACTCGTACGCCGCGCGGGCGATGCCGACGGCCTGCGCGCCGACCGACGGGCGCGAGGCCTCGAAGGTCGCCATGGCGGCCTGGCCGCCCTTCTCGCGCGCGGTCGCCACGGACTCGCCACGGGCCGCAGCGGCCGCCCGCTCACGGGCCTTCGCGAGGCGCGCGTCGAGCTTCTCCTTGGAGCCGAGCAGCTGGCTGCCGGGGATCCGGCAGTCGTCGAGGATGACCTCGGAGGTGTGGGACGCGCGGATGCCGTGCTTCTGGAACTTCTGGCCCTGCCGCAGCGTGCCCTTGGCCTTCTGGTCGGGGCCGACGACGAACGACGCCTGGCCGCGGGCCTTGAGCTCGGGGTCGACCGAGGCGACGACGACGTGGACGTCGGCGATGCCGCCGTTGGTGATCCAGGTCTTGACGCCGTTGAGCACCCACTCGTCGGTCTTCTCGTCGTAGACCGCGCGCGTCTTCAGGCTGCTGACGTCGGAGCCGGCGTTGGGCTCGGAGACCGCCAGCGCGCAGAGCTTGACGTCGTCAGGGGTGCCGAAGCACTGCGGCGCCCACTCACCGAGCTGCTCGGGCGTGCCGTTGGCGAGGATGCCCGCGAGGCCGAGCGTCGTGCCGACGATCGACAGGCCGATGCCGGCGTCGCCCCAGAAGAGCTCCTCCATCGTGACCGGCAGCGAGATGCCGGTCTCGTCGCCCCAGATCGAGGCGAAGAAGTCGAGGGAGTAGATCCCGGCGCGGGCGGCCTCCTGGATGACCGGCCAGGGGGTCTCCTCCCGCTCGTCGTACTCCGCGGCGACAGGGCGGATGACGGTCTCTGCGAACTCGTGCAGCCACTTCTGGAGGGTCTGCTGGTCCTCGGTCAGCTCGAGGGTGAAGCCGGGCATGTCATCTGCTCCTGTGTGAGATCTGGCGGTGCGTGAACGTGGGCGTGGTGCCCGGGAACCATCGGCTCGCGGTGAGCTCGCTGGAGGGGAGGAACTGCGGGAAGCGGCCGTCGACGACGGAGCTGTCGACGATCGCCTTCTCCTTCACGATCGAGGTGTACTGGTCGGCCAACGCCTCGGGCGTGTTGGCGTTGAGGATGGCCTCGCGGCCCCACTTGGCGGCGCTCCGCGCAACGCCGGGGATCGTCGAGTGCTCCGGCACCATCGCCTCGACGGCGATGACGTCCTCGCTGACCGCCCAGATGCCGGTGCCGGTGTTGAGGAAGAGGGACTGGTTGCCGAGGGTGTGGCCCGGTGTGGCGAGCAGCGCGACCCCCGGCCCGAGCAGCACGTCGCCGTCCAGGGCGCGCACCGACTCAGGCGGCAGGTCGCGGTAGGTCTCCGGCTGGTACCACGGCAGCTGCAGGGGCGCGAGGTCGGCGAGCGCGTCGAGCTCCTCGCGCTGGACGAGCAGCACGGCGTTCGGGAACGCAGCGCTCACCTCACCGAGGTCGGCCTGCGGACGGGTCGTGCCGACCCAGCGCCGGACGTCCTGGGTGTGCAGGTGGTCGAAGACGAGGTAGTCGACCTCCTCCGGTGCGATCCCGAGCGCGGCGAGGTGGGTCAGCGCGGTGCCGTGGCGGGTCACGATCTTGTCCTGCACGAAGCCGGGCGTCTTCGCGGTGAGGTCGCGGAAGAACGGCGTCGCCTCGCCGAGCTCGTGGTCGCTCGGCTCGAAGACCAGCGTGCGGGTGCGCCCGCCCTCGTCCCAGCGCACGACCAGCATCCGGTTGGTGATCGAGAGGTACGGCGACGGCGTCAGCGCCGCGCGCCACAGCCCGAAGCGGGTCGGGTAGGGCAGCGTGACGAGGTCGTGGGTGCTGACGCTCGTGGGGGTGCCGGTGGCGGCGAAGTCGCTGCGGAAGCCGACCGCGGCCTCGCGGACCCGCCGGAGCTGGGCGCCGTAGGAGGCGGCTCGCGCGGTGCCGGCGAAGGAGTCGATCGCCGTGCCGACCCCGACGGCGTCGGCGAACGCGGGCAGCGCGACCGGGGGGCGGTCGTCGAGCGCGGTCACTCAGCCTCCACGGGTCAGGGGTGTTACCGCCGGTAACAGTCGGGTGCCGGTGGTCTGCTGTCAAGCGGGACGCGCGTCACGTCCGCGACCCGTTGTGCATCGGTGTTACCGCGGGTAACACTTGAGCCATGACCTCCCTCGCTGCGACCGTCCGCTACGACGCGCTGCCCGTCCACGGCAACCTCGTGCGCTACGCCACCGCCGGCGACAGCGGCCCGGTCGTCGTGCTCGTCCACGGCATCGCCTCCCGCGCGAAGCAGTGGGAGCAGGTGATGGCGGTGCTCGGCCGGACCCACCGCGTCATCGCACCCGACCTGCTCGGCCACGGCGAGTCCGCCAAGCCGCGCGGCGACTACTCCCTCGGCGCCCACGCCTGCGGCATCCGCGACCTGCTCGCGGCGCTCGGCCACGACCGCGTCACCCTGGTCGGCCACTCCCTCGGCGGCGGCATCGCGATGCAGTTCGCCTACCAGTTCCCGGAGCGCGTCGAGCGCCTCGCGCTGGTGTGCGCCGGCGGTCTCGGCCCCGACGTCTCGCCCTTCCTGCGGGCCGCGACCCTGCCCGGCTCCGAGCTCGTGCTGCCCGTCATCGCCTCCTCCCCCGTGCGCGCGACCGGCGCGGCGGTCGGTCGACTGCTGGCCAAGGCCGGGGTGACCGTCCCTGCCGGTGTCGCCGAGGCGCTGGTCGGCTTCGCCTCGCTCGGCGACCCGGCGACCCGGCAGGCCTTCGTCCACACCTGCCGCTCCGTGCTCGACGTCCGGGGCCAGCGCGTCGACGCCCGCGACCGGCTCTACCTCGCCGTCGACCTCCCGCTGCTCGTCGTGTGGGGAGCCAAGGACGCGATCATCCCGGCCGAGCACGGCCGCGCGCTCTGCGCGTCGGTGCCGACCGCGCGTCTCGAGGTGTTCGAGCAGAGCGGCCACTTCCCGCACCTCACCGAGCCGGGTCGGCTCGCCGCCGTCCTGCAGGACTGGCTCGCGACCACCGACGCCGCCGAGCTCGACCCCTCCTCGTTGACCGCGCGGCTGCGGCACCCGCTGCCCGCCTGAGTCAGCCGGCGGCCTTGCGCTCAGCCGCCGCGAGCGCGGCCTCGGCCACGTCCGGCAGCGTCCCGCCCACGCAGTCCGCGCCCTTCTCCCCGCCCTGGCCACCGCCGGCGTAGACCCGCACGAACTCCGCGAGCCGCGGGTCGTCGGGAGCCTCGACGGTGAGCTGCGCGCCCCAGGTCGAGGCGGTCCACGCCCCCGGTTGGCCGGGGAAGGGCGACACCAGGACGTACGCCGGGTCGCGTGCGGCGAGCCCCGTGAAGGTGGTGACGTCCGCGGGCGTCGCGCCGGGACGGTAGGTCAGCCAGACCGCCCCGTGCTCCTGGGAGTGCACCGCGAACTCCGACGGCACCGGCGCGGTGTAGACCCCGCAGCGCAGCCAGCCGAGCACGCCAGGCGCGACGTCGGGGGCGTTGGCCGGCCAGTGCCGGCCGCCAGCCGGCGGCGTCGTGAGGTAGTCGCTACCCCGCTCGGTCGTGTGCCGCTCGGTCGAGGACTGCTCCGTCACCTCGACCAGCTGCAGACCCTCGATGCCGGAGGGGTCGGGCTGGTCGGCGGAGCAGCCGGTCACGGCCAGGGCGGCGAGGGCAGCGAGGGCAGCGAGGGCAGCGAGAGCCAGCGAGAGCCAGCGCGGTGGTGCGCACGGACCCGACCGTAGGTACCGGTGCGTGAAGCCCCCGTAAGCCCAGGCTGGCCGTCCCCACCCGACTCCGCCGCGCCCCGCCTGCCGCCGGCCCTTCCTCCCTCGACGATGTGGCGATCACGCACGCTCACGCCCCCACCATGATCGCCAGATCCACGTCTGGGGCTGGCGCGGCAGACCGCGTCGCCGACAGATGTGGCGATCACGCACGCTCACGCCCCTCACCGTGATCGCCACAACCCAGCCTGGCGCGGGCGTCCCAGACAGCGCCCCCGGCAGATGTGGCGATCACTGATGTTTCGGGCCCCCTTCGTGATCGCCACATCCGGCGGAGGCGGATGCGGTGGCGGATGCGGTGGCGGATGCGGTGGCGGATGCGGTGGCGGATGCGGTGGCGGATGCGGTGGCGGATGCGGTGGCGGATGCGGTGGCGGAGGCGGAGGCGGAGGCGGAGTTTGCGGAGAGGTTGCGGGCACGGGCACGGGCACGGGCACGGGCGTCACACGGGGATGAACAGGCCCTTGCCGGCGACGGCGACCCCGGAGTCGGTGACCTTCAGGCCTCGGGCCCGGTCGTGCTCCGGGTCGAAGCCGACCTTGGCGCCCGGCTCGACGACGACGTTCTTGTCGAGGATGGCCCGCTGCACCCGGGCGCCCCGGCCGATGTCGACGTTGTGCAGCAGGACGCTGCCGCTGGCCTCGGCACCGGAGTGCACCCGCACCCCCGGGCTGACGACCGACTTGCGCACGGTGCCCCCGGACAGGATCACGCCCTGGCTGACCAGCGAGTCAACGGCGTGGCCGGTGCGGCCGGCCTCCTCGAAGACGAACTTCGCGGGCGGCAGCGACGGCGCGCTGGTGAGGATCGGCCACTGCCGGTTGTAGAGGTTGAACACCGGGTGGATCGAGACGAGGTCCATGTGGGCGTCGTAGTAGGAGTCGAGCGTCCCGACGTCGCGCCAGTAGCCGCGGTCGCGCTCGGTCGCCCCCGGCACGACGTTGTCGCTGAAGTCGTAGACCTGCGCCATGCCCTTCGAGGTGAGCATCGGGATGATGTTGCCGCCCATGTCGTGCACCGACCCGACGTCGTCGGCATCGATCTTCACGGCCTCGAGCAGCGCCTCGGTCGTGAAGACGTAGTTGCCCATGGAGGCGTAGACCGTGTTGGGGTCGTCGGGCAGGCCGGGCGGGTCGGTCGGCTTCTCGAGGAACGCCTCGATCGTGCGCCCGTCCGACCCGGTCTGGATGACCCCGAACCCCGACGCCTCCGACCGCGGGACGCGGATCCCGGCGACGGTGACGCCCGCCCCCGAGGCGATGTGCTGCTCCACCATCTGCGCCGGGTCCATGCGGTAGACGTGGTCCGCCCCGAACACGACCACGTGGTCGGGCTTCTCGTCGTACACCAGGTTGAGGCTCTGGTGGATGGCGTCGGCGGAGCCGGCGAACCACTGCGGACCGAGGCGCTGCTGTGCCGGCACCGGCGTGACGTAGTTGCCGAGCAGCGTCGACATGCGCCACGTCGTCGTGATGTGCCGGTCCAGCGAGTGCGACTTGTACTGCGTCAGCACGACGATGCGCAGGTAGTCGGCGTTGACGAGGTTGGACAGCACGAAGTCGACGAGCCGGTAGATGCCCGCGAAGGGCACCGCCGGCTTCGCACGGTCGGCGGTGAGGGGCGCAAGGCGCTTGCCCTCCCCACCGGCGAGGACGATCCCGAGCACGCGCGGAGTCGATCTCATGACCCTCATCCTGTCCCACTAGCGTCGAACCATGCGAGTCGGTCTGATCACGCGCGAGTGGCCACCTGAGGTCTACGGCGGAGCGGGGGTCCATGTCGAGCACCTGGCCGCCCAGCTGAGGGCGCTGGTCGACGTCGACGTCCACTGCTTCGGGGGCCCGCGGGCCGACGCGACGGCCCACGGCAGCGACCCGGGGCTCGACGGCGCCAACGCGGCGCTGCAGGTCCTGTCGACCGACCTGCGGGTCGCGGCGGCCCTCGGCGGCTGCGACGTGCTGCACAGCCACACCTGGTACGCCGACCTGGCGGGCCACCTCGGTGGGCTGCTGCACGGCGTCCCGCACGTCGTGACGACGCACTCGCTCGAGCCGCACCGGCCGTGGAAGGCCGAGCAGCTCGGGGGCGGCTACGCCGTGTCGTCGTGGGCCGAGTCGGTCGCGGTGCACGCGGCGGACGCCGTCATCGCGGTGTCGCAGGGGATGCGTCGCGACGTCCTCGACGCCTACCCCCGGCTCGACCCGGACCGGGTGCACGTCGTCTACAACGGCATCGACCCGGTGGCCTACTCCCCCGTCGGGGCGACTGACGTGCTGGAGCGCCACGGCGTGGACCCGGCAGTCCCCTACGCCGTCTTCGTCGGTCGCATCACCCGGCAGAAGGGGCTCGCGCACCTGCTGCGCGCGGCCGCGGACCTGCCCGGCCAGCTGGTGCTGTGCGCCGGGGCCCCGGACACCCCGGAGATCGCCGCGGAGACCGACGCCCTGGTCGCCGCGCTGCGTGAGCGCCGCGACGGCGTGGTGCTCCTCAGCGAGATGCTCCCCAAGGCCGACGTCGCGCAGCTGCTGTCGCACGCGACCGTCTTCGCGTGCCCGTCGGTCTACGAGCCGCTCGGCATCGTCAACCTCGAGGCGATGGCCTGCGGCACGGCGGTCGTTGCCTCCGACGTCGGCGGCATCCCCGAGGTCGTCGACGACGGCGTCACCGGGCTGCTCGTCCACTACGACGCCGACGACACCGCAGCCTTCGAGGCGGCCCTGACCCGCGCCCTGACGGAGTTGCTCGAGGACCCCTCTCGGGCGGCCGCCATGGGTGCCGCCGGCCGTGCCCGCGCCGTCGAGAGCTTCGGGTGGCGCGCGATCGCCGAGCAGACCGTGGAGGTCTACCGCTCGGTGCTCTGATCGAGCCGCTCGTGGAAGAAGGCGAGGACCGCCTCGACCGCGCTGTCCTGCCGGTGCATCGTGACGACTGAGTGCTTGCGCCCCTCGAACTCCACCGCCCGGAAGCGGTCGCCGAGCTCGGCGCGCAAGGTGTCGAAGCGGGTGCCGACGGCCTTGTCGCCGGTGTAGCGCAGACCCAGCACCGGGCAGTCGGTGCGCGCCTTCACAGCCGCGAGGTCCTCCGGCGAGAGGTTGACGTCGGCCGCCAGCTTCCTGCCGACGGGGAAGGGCAGCGACGGCTGGCTGAGCACCGGAGCGACGGTGTGCTCCTCGACCATCATCGCCAGCGCGAAGCCGCCGGAGAAGCACATGCCGAGCGCGCCGACACCGGGGCCGCCGAGCTCGCCGTGGAGCTGCTTGGCCAGCGCCCGCAGCCAGACCGCGATCCGCGAGGTCTGCCCCGAGGCCAGCGTCGCGAACTCCCTGCTGACGCAGACGGTCCGAAGCGACGACAGGGTGTTGAGCAGCGTGGTCGCCTCACCCGGCGTGCCGGTCAGCGACGGCATGACGACGGTGAAGCCGCTGTCGACGACCTCCTCGGCGAACCCCTTCACCAGCGGGGTGATCCCGGGGATCTCGTGGATGACGACGACGCCCGGCCCGCTGCCGCGACGGTAGGTCGGGTAGGTGGTGCCCCCGTCGGTGAAGGACCCGAGGTCCCAGCCGGCCAGCTCCGTCACGACAACAACCCCCTGAACGCGTCGCGCGACGCGACGACTGCCCTCTCCGCCCCGGGGATGTCCGGGGCGAACGCCTCGTAGCCGTGCACCTGCCCGTCCGCGACGACGACCGTCACGGCGACACTCGCGTCGCGGAGCCTCTCGGCGTAGGCCAGGCCCTCGTCGCGCAGCGGGTCATGCGAGGCCACCGTCACCACCGCCGGCGCCACGCCCGCGACGTCATCGGCCTCGAGAGGCGACAGGTCGGGATCGGTGCGGTCGGCACCGGGGGGCAGGTAGCAGGAGGAGAAGAAACGCATCGTGTCGCGGTCGAGCAGCAGGCCGACACCGTTCTCGTCGTACGACGGGAAGTGCCTGGCCTGGCTCGTCGCCGGGTAGACGAGGAGCTGTCCCGAGAGCGCGATGCCGGCGTCACGGGCCCGGCGAGCGCAGACCGCGGCGAGATTGCCGCCCGCACTGTCGCCGGCCACCGCGACCCGGTCGTGGGTGGCGGTCAGCTCCAGCAGGGCAGCCCACGCGTCGTCGACCGCCGCCGGCCACGGGTGCTCCGGAGCGAGCCGGTAGTCGAGCGCCACGACGACCGCGCCGAGGTCGGCTGCGAGCCGGCGGATGTCGACCTCGTAGCTGGCGAGGCTGCCGACGACCCAGCCGCCGCCGTGCAGGTGCAGCACGACCGGGAAGGGGCCGTCACCGAGCGGGGTCGCGGTGACCGCCGGCCGGCCGGCGACGGTGCCGTGCTCGTAGGACGCGAGCTCGGGCAGCACCGCCCGCCTGCGCCGGATGCCGGCGACGAGCTCCGTCTGCTCGCGGGCCGCCACAGCACCCACCTCGGCGAACGGCGCGAGGCCGAAGGCGGCGGTCCGGTCCAGCAGCCGCTGGACGAGCGGGTCGAGGCTCATCCGCGCAACGTAGCGGGCAGGGTGCACGCCTCGTTCGGCGGGCGCTGCTACTTTTCCGCGCCACGACCAGCCCCTCACCCCTTGGAGCACCGGTGCGCGTGACCCGCGTCCTGTCCCTCACCCTCGCCACTGTGGCCGCGACGGTGGCGCTCGCCCCCGCCGCGATGGCCGCACCCGAGCCCTGCGTGACGGTCTACGACCCCTTCAACCCCGGCTACGCGGCCCCGACCTGCCCCGTCAGCGTGGTGCGCGACCTGCTGCCGTAGTCCTCAGCGGGGATGCGGGATGCCGTACCGCATCACCAGCAGGTGCTGCTCCGCGGCCTCGAGCTCGACGAGCATGCCGCGCTGCGCACTGCTGAGCAGGTCCATCGCGATGGCGCCGCTCGGCAGCAGGTCGTAGACGCCGCGGCGCGCCGCGGCGTAGGCCTCGGTGACGCGCGTCTGCGCGGCATGGGTGGGGTCGGACGGGTCGCTCTCGGCGCTGCTCACGGGTCCCCCTGGGGGCAAGGTCAAGGCCGCCCTCGGGTCGTCTGACCCAGCTGTGCGGTGCTCTGTCTCGGTATACCCCCGGCCCAGCCTGCCGAAGTGCGATCCCCCCGACCAACTGCGGGCCCCCGCCTCGGTCGGGTCGACGGTCAGGTCAGAAGGGCGCGCGGTCCGCGTCGCCAGCGACCAGCAGGTCGTGCAGCGCGGCATGCACCCCGGGGGTCGCGGCGAGGACCAGGTCGTAGCCCGCGTCCCGCCCCCGCAGGCCCGTGACGAGCGCGCCGGCCTCCGTCGCGACCAGTCCCCCGGCCGAGAGGTCCCAGGGCGAGAGCCCCTGCTCGTAGTAGGCGTCGAGCCGCCCCGCGGCGACCGAGCAGAGGTCGAGGGCACCGGCCCCCGCCCGCCGGATGTCGCGGACCGCGGGCAGCAGCGTCGGCAGCAGCGCGGACTGCGCGGCGCGGCGGCGGGCGTCGTAGCCGAAGCCTGTCCCGACGAGGGCCTGGTCGAGCGAGGTGCACGCGGTGACCCGCAGCGACCGGCCGTTGAGGGTCGACCCCGACCCGAGGACCGCCTGCCACAGCTCGTCCTTCGCGGGGTCGAAGACGACACCGACCGTGCGCACTCCCGCGACCTCGACGCCGATCGAGACCGCCCACTGCGGGATGCCGTAGAGGTAGTTGACCGTGCCGTCGATCGGGTCGACGACCCACCGCACCCCGGTGGTCCCGTCGGTGGCGGCCCCCTCCTCCCCCAGCAGCCCGTCGTCGGGCCGGGCCGCGCGGATCCCGTCCACGAGCAGCCGCTCGACCGCCTTGTCGGCGGCGGTGACGACGTCGGTCGGCGAGGACTTCGTCTCGTCGACCTCGATGCCCTCGCGCATCCGCAGCGCGAGGGCACCGGCCTCGCGGGCGAGGTCGGTGGCGAGGTCGAGCAGGGCGTCGCGGTCCGGTGTGGTCACGGGCCGATCCTCGCCCAGGACGTCGTCGCCGCGGGCACGACCCCGGCGTACGCCCCTCGTGTGGCGCCAGGCACACTCCCTCTAGTAGAACGTGGTTCGGTTTCCCTGCCGAGAGGACGCACACCCGTGGACCTGCACTTCAGCGAGGCGGATGAGGACTTCCGCCGTGAGCTGCGCTCGTGGCTCGACACCCACCTCCCCCAGGAGATGCGCGAGCCCGCCTTCTGGCGCGACCTCTCCGACGACGAGCAGTTCGAGACGCGTCGCACCTGGGAGCAGGGCAAGGCCAAGGCCGGCTTCTGCGGCATCCAGTGGCCGGTGGAGTTCGGCGGTCGCGGCGGCACGCCGACGATGAAGGCGATCTACGACGAGGAGATGGCCAAGGCCAACGCTCCCCGCACCGTCAACCCGCTCGGCCTGGCCTTCCTCGGCCCGACCGTGATGGCGATCGGCACCGACGAGCAGAAGCGCGACATCATCAAGCCGCTGCTGCACTGCGAGACGATCTGGTGCCAGGGCTTCTCCGAGCCGGGCGCAGGCTCCGACCTCGCGGCGCTGCAGATGAAGGCCGAGCCGCAGGGCGACCACTACGTCCTCAACGGCCAGAAGATCTGGACCACCAACGCCATGCACGGCGACAAGGTCTTCACCCTCGCCCGCACGAGCAGCCCCGAGGGCGGCAAGCGCCACGCGGGCATCTCGATGCTGCTCGTCGACATGCACCAGCCCGGTGTCGAGGCGCGCCCGCTCGCGCAGATGACCGGCGAGGCGGAGTTCGGCGAGGTCTTCTTCACCGACGCGCTGTGCCCCGTCGAGGAGATCCTCGGCGGCGAGGGCAACGGCTGGGCGACCGCGATGCTGCTGCTGTCGTTCGAGCGCGGCTCCTCCGCGATCGGGCAGTACACCGAGTTCAAGCACCAGTGGGACCAGGTCGTCGAGCTGGCCGGCACGCTCGACCGCGACGGCAGCAAGGCGGCCAAGGACCCGGTCCTGCGCCAGCAGCTCGCCGCGGCGCTGGTCGAGCTCGAGTGCCTGAAGTACCACTCGTGGCACGTCCTCACCCAGACCCAGCAGGGCAAGGACCTCGGCTTCGAGGCGTCGATGACCAAGATCATGTGGTCGGAGACGTTCCGCCGGGTGTCCGACGCCTACGAGGCGGTGCTCGGCCAGGGCTTCCAGGTCCCGGACCCGCAGCCCGACCTGTCCCTGCAGGAGCTGACGACCATGGCCATGTGGTCGCGCAGCTGCACGATCTGGGGCGGTTCCCAGCAGGTCCAGCGCAACGTCGTCGCCGAGCGCGTGCTCGGCCTCCCCCGCTAGGAGTCTCGTGAAGTTCCAGCTCACCGACGAGCAGCGCGCCCTGCAGGACGCTGTCCGCAGCTACCTGCGGGACCGCTTCGGCCCGGCCCAGGTCAGGGCGTTGTACGACGCACCCGAGTCCGACGGCGTGCCCGCGGACCTCTGGAAGGCGATCGGGGAGCAGGGGTGGCTCGCCGTCCTCGTCCCGGAGGAGCACGACGGCATCGGCCTCGGCCTGCTCGACGCCTCCGTCATCGCGCGGGCCTTCGGGGCCGGCACGGTGCCCGGTCCGTGGCTGTCGACGGTCCTGCTCGGCGAGGCCCTGCGCCTGGCCGGCAGCGACGCGCAGAAGAAGGCCCACCTGCCCGGCATCGCCGCGGGCGAGGTGAAGGCGGCCGTCGCGCTGCTCTCCCCCGGCTCGTCCCCGTCGCCGGCCGGCGCGCCTGTCACCGCGGGCGCGACGCTGTCGGGTCGGCTCGAGCTGGTCGAGCACGCGGGCGTCGCCGACGTCCTGCTCGTCGCGGCCACCGACGGCAGCCTCTACCTCGTCGACCCTGCCTCGGCCGGCGTCACCGTCACCGCCCACGAGACGCTCGACCGCACCAGCCGGCTGTCGTCGATCGTCCTCGACGGTGCATCCGGCGAGCGGCTCGAGGGCTCCTCCCCCGAGGTGCTGCAGGAGCTGCTCGACCGGGCCGCGGTACTCACCGCCAACGACCTCGTCGGCATCGCCCGCAAGGCCGTCATGGACACCGTGGAGTACGACAAGACCCGCGTGCAGTTCGGCAAGCCGGTCGGGTCCTTCCAGGCCATCAAGCACGACCTGGCCGACCTGCACATCGCCGTGACCTTCGCCGAGCACGCCGCGACCTACGCCGCGCACGCGCTCGACAGCGGGCGCCCCGACGCACGGGTCGCGGTCTCCATCGCGAAGTCCAAGGCGAGCGACACTGCCGGCGACGCGGTCGGCGCGATGATCCAGTACCACGGCGGCATCGGCTACACCTGGGAGCACGACAGCCACATCTACTTCAAGCGCGCCAAGCGCCTGCAGTACGCCTACGGCGACGCCTCCCAGCACCGCGAGCGCATCGCCGCGCTGCTCGTCGACGGGCCGCACCCGACCCACGACGGTGCGACGGGCCACGAGTCGGCCGGCATGGCGTCGGGCGTCGCGTGAGCCTGCGGGCCCTCATCACCGGTGGTGGCTCCGGCTTCGGCGAGGAGGTCGCCCGCCAGCTCGTCCGGCGCGGTGACAGCTGCGTCCTCGTCGACGTCGACGCCGCGCGCGGTCAGGCGGTGGCCGACGAGCTCGGCCAGCACTTCCTGCACGCCGACGTGTCGTCGTACGACGAGGTGCTCGCCACGACAGCCCGCGCGGAGGACATCCTCGGTGGCCTCGACGTCGCCTTCCTCAACGCCGGGATCTCGACCGGCTTCGGCCTGGGTGACGACTTCGACGTCGAGCGCTACCGCAAGGCCAACGGCGTCAACCTCGACGGGGTCGTCTTCGGGATGCACGCCGCGATCCCGGCGCTGCGGCGCGCCGGCGGGGGCTCCATCGTCGCGACCGCGTCGATGGCGGGCCTGACCGGCGTGCCGTTCGACCCGGTCTACGGCGCCAACAAGCACGCCGTCGTCGGGCTGGTGCGCGCCATGGGACAGGCGCTCGCGCACGAGGGGATCCGGGTCAACGCCTTCTGCCCGGGCTTCGCCGAGACGCGGATCATCACCGACATCAAGGAGCACCTCGTCGGCAGCGGGGTCCCGATCATCCCGGTCGACAAGGCCGGCCGCTCGGTGCTCGAGATCATCGACTCCGGCGAGACCGGGCAGGCCTGGCTGCTGCAGGCCGGGCACGACGTGACCGTCTACCGCTTCCGCGGGATCCCGGGGCCGAAGGCCGAGGACGGCTCCCCGGCCGGTGCCCTCGACCCCACCGCCGTCCCGACCCTCTGAGCCCGAGGCCGCTCCCATGATCATCAGGTGGTTTGCACGCAACTCGCCGGCGTGTCCCGTGCAGACCACCTGACGATCACGGGCAGTACGACGACCGCGCCGACTTGTCCACCACCGTCGTCACCCGGCCTCGCCACAAGGGCCCTAGGTCCGCGCGAGCGAGGAGCTCGACAGCTCGGCCAGCGCGGCGTGACCCGACAGGCCCGCCTGCAGGTCGAGGTCGGCCAGCAGGCACCGCAGCACGTGGCGCACGCCCTCCTCGCCGGCCAGCGCCAAGCCGTGGACGAAGGGCCGCCCGAGCAGCACCGCGGCGGCGCCGAGCGCCAGCGCCTTGACCACGTCGGCACCCGACCGGACCCCGCTGTCGAAGAGCACCGGCAGGTCACCGGCCGCCTCGACCAGTGCGGGCAGCACGTCGAGCGACCCGACCGCGCCGTCGACCTGCCGCCCCCCGTGGTTGCTGCACACGACGGCCTGCACCCCCGCGTCCTGCGCCCGGCGTACGTCGTCGGGGTGCTGGACCCCCTTGAGCACCACGGGCATCGACGTCTGCGCGCGCAGCCAGGCGAGGTCGTCCCAGGTCAGCGCGGGGTTGTTGAAGAGCCCGACGAACTTCAGCACGGCCGCCCCCGTGTCGCCCTCGGGGAGGTCGCGCTGGAAGACCGGGTCGGTGAGGTAGTTGGCGATGCCGATCGACTGCAGGAAGGGCAGGTACGCCGCGTCGAGGTCGCGCGGCCGCCAGCCCAGCTGCCAGGTGTCAAGCGTCAGCACGAGCGCCTCGTAGCCCGCGGCCTCGGCCCGCAGGACGAACGACGCGGCAAGGTCGCGATCGGCCGGCCAGTAGAGCTGGTACCAGCGATGCGCGTCAGGGGCCTGCGCCGCGATCTCCTCCATCGGGTACGACGCCGCGGTGCTGGCGCACATCGTCAGCCCGAGCGAGGCTGCCGCGCGGGCGACCGCGAGCTCTCCATCGGGGTGCACGATGGACAGGACGCCGACCGGCGCGAGCAGCACCGGCGCGGCCATCGGGGTGCCGAGCAGCGTGGTCGTGAGGTCTCGCTTGGCGGGGATGCCGCGCAGCATCCGCGGCACGATGCGCCACCGGTCGAAGGCCTCGCGGTTGGCCCGCATCGTCTCCTCGCCACCGGCCCCGCCGTAGACGTATCCGACGGCCTCGGGCGTCATCACCTCACGGGCCGCGGCCTCGACCTCGCGCCACCCGAAGGGGAGCGTCGGCTGCTCGCCGAACAGGCCCTTGAGGTAGACCTCGTTCTGGAACTCGGCGAAGGCGCTGGGCTGGTCGGTCGGCTGGTCGGTCACCCCTGCTTCCTACCGCACGGCAGGAGTCGGCGGCACCGTGGCGAAACCTCACGGCAACCCAGTGCTCACCCGGAGGTCCCCCATGCGCCTGCTCCCGATCGCCCTCGCCGCCGTCGTCGTCGCGGCGACCCCTTCCTTCGCGGACCACGACCGAGGGAAGGGCCGTGGCCACCAGGGGCCCAAGCCCGCCCGGCCCGCCGCCGTCGACCCCTGCAAGGGAGACCCCGGCGCGGTGCGCTCGCTCCGTCTCACGGTCAAGGGCCAGCCGGCCGACGCGCGCTACGCGGTCCCCCGCGGCACCCCGCGCGGCATCGTCGTGTTCGACCACGGCTACAGCCACACCATGCGCAGCTGGGACCGCCACATGTCGCGGATCGCGGCGCAGCTCGGCGTCATCGCCGTGACCCCCGACTACCGCGGTCAGCGCAACGACCTGTCGGCCAAGCCGCTCCCCACCAGCCGGGGTTGGCGTGTCCAGGAGGGCGCCGAGGACAGCATCGCCGTCGCCCAGCACTTCGAGCGCGTCTGCACACCCACCGGGATCAACGTCATCTACGGCGTGAGCATGGGCGGCAACACGAGCGGCCTGGTGCTCGCCGCGCAGCCGAAGGACCTGAAGGGCAAGCCGCTGTTCGACTACTGGGTCGACGTCGAGGGCGCGGCCAACGTCACCGAGACCTACCTCGTGGCGCGTCAGCTCGCCCTGGTCAACACCTTCGCCGCCAACGCCGTTGCCGACATCGAGGAGGCCTTCGGCGGCAGCCTCGAGGAGGTGCCCGACGTCTACGCCGAGCGCACCGTGGTCAACCGCGTCGACGACATCGCCGCCAGCGGGGTGAAGGGCGTCGTCATGGTCCACGGCGTCGCCGACGGCCTCGTCACCCACGACGAGAGCCGCCAGCTCCAGGCGCTGCTGCTGGCCGAAGGCGTGCCGGTCGACATGACGGCGTTCGTGACGCGCTCGAGCGGCAGCGAGGCGGGCACGACGATCGACGGCTACGCCCCCACCGGTCAGCAGTCGCCCTTCGCCGGGCATGCCAGCGAGGCGAGCGAGACCCACGACGTGGGCAACGCAGGCTTCGCGGCCCTGGCGAAGATCTACGAGACCGGCAAGGTCACCTGCGGCGAGCGAGTCGTCGACGGCACGGTGCCGGTGTCGCCGTACGCCTCCTTGCCCTGCTGAGCGTCGAACGCCCGAAGACGGGTAATGATCACGCCGTGCGTATCGGACTCGTGCTCGGCGCCGGCGGTCTCGTCGGTCAGGCGTTCCACCTCGGCGTGCTCACCGCACTCCACGAGCAGGGCTTCGACTCCCGCGACGCCGACGTGCTCGTCGGCAGCTCGGCCGGCTCGCTCGTCGCGGCCGGCCTCGCGGGCGGGCTGTCCGCTCCCGACCTCGCCGCCGAGCTGCTCGGGGAGGCGCTGTCCGACGAGGGCCGTCGCCTCCGGTCCACCCGCCAGACGTCGGTCTCCCGACTCCCGATCGAGGCCGTCGCGGCGAGCCGCAGGCCGCTCGCCCCTGGCGCGCTGCTGTCGGCGGCCCGTCGCCCCTGGGCGGTGCGGCCCGCGTCCGTGGTGAGCAGCCTGCTGCCCGCCGGCCGCATCGACACCGAGCCGATCGCCCGCGGGGTGCGCCACCTGCACGGCGACCACTGGCCCGACCGGGACCTGCGGCTGTGCGTCGTGCGGGCCCGCGACGCCCGCCGCATCGTGCTCGGCACCCCGGGCGCACCGCCGGTCGACGTCGGCACAGCGGTCGCGGCGTCGTGCGCGATCCCGGCGTACTTCTCGCCCGTGCGCTTCGGGGGCGAGACCTGGGTCGACGGCGGGATGCACTCCCCCTCCAACGCCGACGTCCTCGTCCACGACCGGCTCGACCTGGTCGTCGTCGTCAGCCCGATGTCGGTCGCCCGCCCTGTCCGCCGGCGGGTCGGCCGGCCGCCGGTCGACCTGGGCGTCCGGATGGCGATCCGCCAGGTGCTCGCCCTCGAGGTGCGTCGGCTGCGCCGGGCCGGCTCACGCGTCGTGGTCCTCCAGCCCGGACGCGCCGACCTCGAGGTGATGGGCGTCAACCCGATGCGGATAACCCACCTCGACGAGGTGGTCCACCGAGCCACCGCGTCGACGCGAACCCGCCTCGCCGTTCAGCCCGGGCTGCTCGCGGGCTGAGTCACGCCCCCAGTGCGCGGGCGAGGAGCGCGCGGCGGCTACGGACACCGCTCTTGTCAAAGACCGCCTTGAGGTGGTCCTGGAC
Source organism: Mycobacteriales bacterium (assembly GCA_030697205.1). Classification (NCBI taxonomy): domain Bacteria; kingdom Bacillati; phylum Actinomycetota; class Actinomycetes; order Mycobacteriales; species Mycobacteriales bacterium. The sequence goes on along the minus strand of JAUYQP010000030.1, from coordinate 11,639 downwards.
GGTGTGCTCCGACAGCACCATGCGCGCAGCCACCTCCCGGGTGTCGCAGCCCTCGACGAGGTGACCCACCAGCTCGCCCTCGCGGTCCGACAGGCCGGTCGCTCGCACGAAGACCTCCAGCCGCTCCGCACCCGTCGCGGGTGACAGGACGACCGCGATGTCCGACCCCAGCCGCGTCGCGCGCGCCGTGATCCATCGACCCTCGCCGACACCGAGCCGTGCGCTGGCCGCCCCGACGTCGACCCCGGCCTCCAGGGCGAGCAGCTGCGCGGCGGCGTTGTAGGCGACGGCGGGGACAGGCGCTGCACCAGGCGGCACCGGGAGCAGCCGTCGCAGCAGGGCCTCGGTCTGCGGCGTCTGCGCCCGGACGTCCAGCTGATCGTCGAGGACGAGCACCACGGGCGCGGCCGCGCTGTCAGTCGGTCCGTCGAACGCAGTCGCCACAAGCCGCCGCAGCGCGGCCGTCAGGACGGGGGCGACCTCGGTCAGCAGAGCCGCGTCGTGTGGGTCGAACGGCGCGGTCGGGGCGCAGCGCCACAGCTCGAGGAACCCCCAGGTGCCCCACCTGTCCTGCAGCACGACCGAGGCTGCATCGACGACCCCGTGGCTGCGCAGGACCTCCCGCCACACATCGCTCTGAGCCAGGTCGCCCCCGGTCGCGTCGTGCAGGCGCGCGACGGCACCCCGCAGGCCTGTCCAGCGGTTGACGGGAGAGAGGTACTTCCAGCGCACCTGCGCAGGCAGTTCGGAGAACCACGGCACCACCGCCACCGGCGAGGTTCCGACGGCTGTGACGGGATCGGTCAGCAGCCAGGCCCACGCGTCGAGCCGCAGCTCCGGGACGAGGAGGTCGAGGACGGCCACCCGCAGCGCGCGCTCGTCCACCGCGTCACGGCACAGTCGCTCGACGGCGCGGACGACGGCACGCTGCGGCACGCAGCGGACCCTACGGCTGCGCGAGGGCAGACGACGATCCCACCCTTCTGGGATGGTCACGACACGAGCCGCTGCCTACCGTCGCCAGACATGACCGCAACCCTGCACATCCAGCACGCCATCACCGGGTACGCCGAGTGGCGCACCGCCTTCGACCGCTTCGAGGGGGCGCGCGAGGGCGCAGGAGTGCGAGCCCAGCGCATCGCTCAACCGGTCGACGACCCGAGGTGGGTCGTTGTCGACCTGGACTTCGACGACGCCGCGGCAGCGACCGCCTTCCTCGGCTTCCTGCGCGAGGCCGTGTGGGCCTCGCGCGACGCCTCGCCGGCGCTGGCCGGTGAGCCCGACGCACGCGTCCTGGTGCCTGCCGGTCAGTAGCGCTCGGCCGTCGCCAGGACCTTGCGGACGTACCAGTCGGCGTGGTTGTAGGCGAACAGCGCGTCGTAGAGCCCGTCAGGCCCCTGACCGCCACCGTTGCGGCACAGGTAGAGCGCGGCAGCGGGCACCGCGTCGTAGGGGCTCATGACGTCCGCCCGGCGGTCACCGTCACCGTCGACGCCGTACGCCGCCCAGGTGGCCGGCAGGAACTGCATCGGTCCGAGGGCGCCCGCCGACGACGGTCCGTTGTTGCGGCCGTGGCCGGACTCGACCTCTCCGACCGCGGAGAGGACCTGCCACGGCAGGCCCGGGCAGAGCGCCGCGGAGCGCTGGTAGAGCTCGCGGTAGCTCGACGGGCGGCTGCGCGAGGCGCGCACCGGCTCGGGTCGCAGCACGTCGACGCGGGCGTCGGCGCCGACGACCCGGCGCACGTCTCGGACCAGCCCGGTGACGCGTCGGGAGGGGGCGTCGAGGACGACGGCGCTGTCGCGCACGACCCCGAGCGCGCGGGTCGAGCGGCGGTCAGTCACGAGGTCGACGCCGGGGAGCCCGAGGGCTGCGACACCGCCGATGCGCTCACGCACTGTGGTGCGCCCGGCGAGCCCGACCTCCCCGCCGAGCGACAGCCCGCGGGCGCGCAGCGCGGAGTAGGACGCGACGACCTCACCGCGGGCGACGGCCTGCCACAGCGGGTCCGACGTCGCGGTCTCCCGGGGGGTGAACTGGCGCAGCTGGGACGGGTCGACGCCGAGGACCCGGGCGCCACGGCCGGCGAGCTGGACGGTGCCGATGTCGGCGACGGTGAGGCCTCGGACCCCGGTGATCGCACGCAGCCGGGCGGCCTGGGCGGCGGTCAAGGGGCGCACGACGGTGACGACGAGGTCAGGGGTCCGCAGGGTCCGCAGCGGAGCCACCGAGGGGGCGAGGGGGACCGCCGAGGGGGCGACCTGCGCCTCGGCCGCCACCTCCATCGGAGGCTGGACGGCGAGGCTCGAGGGGACGGTGGTGACGGGCAGGCCGCGGGTCGCGGTCACCACACCACCGCAGGCGGTGAGAGCCAGGCCCAGCGCGACGACACGAGCCCGCACGCGCTGCACCTCCGTCTCGTCGACCGCCTGGGTGCAGCCGATCCGTTTGCCCTACCCACTCGTCTGCTATCCACACGGGGTGGACGTCTTGCGCATCGCGAACTGCTCCGGCTTCTACGGCGACCGGCTGTCCGCGCTCTCGGAGGTGGTCAACGACGGGCCGGTCGATGTGGTGACGGGTGACTACCTGGCGGAGCTGACCATGCTCATCCTGTGGCGCTCGCGCCTCAAGGACCCCGCGAAGGGCTACGCGACGACTTTCCTGCGCCAGCTCGAGGGCGTCCTCGGCACCGTGGCGGACCGGGGCACCCGCGTCGTCGTCAACGCCGGAGGGCTCGCCCCGGCCGCGTGCGCCGACGCGGTGCGCGCGCTCGCGGAGCGCCTCGGCGTACCTCTGGCCGTGTCGCACGTCGAGGGCGACGACGTCCTCGAGCGCCTCGCGGAGCTCGACCTGCAGGCGATGGACGCCGTCACGCTCGACGGCCGGCAGGCCCTCACGGCCAACACCTACCTCGGCGCCTGGGGCATCGCGACAGCGCTCGACGCGGGCGCCCAGGTCGTCGTCACCGGGCGCGTCACCGACGCCTCGCTGGTCGTCGGGCCCGCGGCCTCGCACTTCGGCTGGGCGCGCGACGACTGGGACCGCCTCGCCGGCGCGGTCGTCATCGGCCACGTCCTGGAGTGCGGCACCCAGGCCACCGGCGGCAACTACTCCTTCGTCACCGAGGAGGTCGCGCAGCCGCTGCGGATGGGCTTCCCCGTCGCGGAGGTCGCCGCCGACGGCAGCGCGGTCGTCACCAAGCACCCCGGCACCGGCGGGGCCGTCACGGTCGGCACCGTCACCGCCCAACTGCTCTACGAGATCTCCTCCCCCCTCTACGCCGGACCCGACGTGGTCACCGACTTCTCGACGATCGCGGTCACCGACGACGGGCCCGACCGGGTCCGCCTCAGCGGGGTCCGCGGCCAGCCCCCGACCGGTGCGCTGAAGGTCTGCGTCAACGCCCTCGGGGGTTTCCGCAACCGGATGGACCTCGTCCTCACCGGCCTCGACGTGGAGGCCAAGGCTGAGCTCGCGATGGCCGGCCTGCGCGATGCCCTCCCGGTGGCGCCCGCCGTCCTGGAGCACCGGCTCGTGCGGCTGGATCGCGAGGACGCGCCCACCAACGAGCAGGCCGTCGCGCTGCTGCGGGTCAGCGCGAAGGACCCGTCTGCGGACCCGGTCGGCCGGGCCTTCTCCTCTGCCGCCGTCGAGCTCGCGCTCGGCAGCTACCCCGGCTTCACGCTCACCGCCCCGCCCGGCGACGCGCAGCCCTACGGCGTCTACGTCCCGCTGCTCGTGCCCGCCTCGCACGCGCCCCTGGTCGAGCACGTCGTGGTCCACCACGACGGCCGCCGCGAGCTGGTCGCACACACCCCGGGGCGTACGACGACAACCACCTCCTCCCCCGCGCCCGCACCCGTCGCCGCGGGCGGCCCGACCCGGCGGGTGCCGCTCGGGACAGTCGTCGGCGCGCGGTCCGGTGACAAGGGCGGCAACGCCAACATCGGGCTCTGGGCCCGCACCGACGCCGCCGCGGACTGGCTGCTCGGCTGGCTCGACGAGGCCCAGCTGCGGGTGCTCCTGCCCGAGGCCGACGGGCTCGCGGTCCAGGTCTTCGCGCTGCCGAACCTGCGCGCCGTCAACGTGGTGGTCCACGGGCTGCTCGGCGAGGGCGTCGCATCCTCAACCCGGTTCGACCCGCAGGCCAAGGGGCTCGGGGAGTACCTCCGGTCCCGTCACGTCGACGTCCCCGTGCACCTCCTCCCGTGAGGGACGTCTGGGACGTCGTCGTGATCGGCTCCGGACCGGCAGGGGCAGCGGCCGCCCGCGCCGCCGCCGAGGCCGGTGCCCGCACGCTGCTGCTCGAGCGGGCCGCGCTCCCCCGCTACAAGCGCTGCGGTGGCGGCCTCATCGGGGTGTCGCAGCAGGTGCTCGCCGCCACCGGTGTCGACGTCACGGCGCTGTCGCGCGACCACGTCGGCAGGGTCACCTTCACGTCCCGCGGCCGGCGCCGCTTCACCCGCTCCACCGAGGCGTTCCTGCCGATGGTGCTGCGCTCCGAGATGGACGCCGCGCTGGTGGACGCCGCCGTGACCGCCGGCGCCACGGTCCGCACCGGGGTGCTCGTCGGGGCGCTGGCGGAGGCCGACGGCGTCATCACGCTCGGCACCTCGACCGGCCCGGTGTGGGCGCGCGCGGTCGTCGGCGCCGATGGCTCGAGCAGCCGCGCCGCGGCCTACGTCGGGGTCGTCTGCGACCAGGTCGACCTCGGCATGGAGGCGGAGCTGCCGACCCCGCCCGGCTCCGACTGGGACGGCCACGTGCTGCTCGACTGGGGACCGGTCCCCGGCTCCTACGGCTGGGTCTTCCCCAAGGGCGACACCCTCACCGTCGGCGTCATCGGCGCGCGCGAGCACGGCGACGCCGTCCGCGACTACTACCGGTCCTTCGTCGCCTCCCTCGGGCTCGACCTCGCTTCCGCGGTGCACGACGGCGGCCACCTCACCCGGGTCCGCGCCGACGACTCCCCCGTCCGGCGCGGCGCCGTCCTCGTCGCCGGCGACGCCGCGGGCCTGCTCGAGCCGTGGACCCGCGAGGGCATCTCCTTCGCGCTGCGCAGCGGGGCGCTCGCCGGCACCGCCGCGGCGACCGACCCCACGTCGTACGACGCTGCCGTCCTCGCCCAGCTGGGCCCGGAGGTGATGGCGGGCCGGGTCGCACTGCGGGTCTTCACGAAGCGCCCCGGTGCGGTGCACCTCGTGATGCGCTGGCTGCCGGGGATGTGGGAGCTGTTCGTCCGGCTCGTGTCTGGCCGGACGACGCTCGAGGAGCAGCTGCGGTCCCGACGCGTGCGCGTCCTCGTCCGCCTCCTCGGCTGACCCGCCCCGCCCCGCCCCCGCCACGCCAGTCGCCCCCGCCCCCACCCCCCGGCTGATCTTCGCCCCGTTGCGATGCGCCACGCTCGGCGCCCCGCAAGAAGGCGAAGATCAGCCGGGGAGGGGCGAGTCGCCGTGGCGGCGGGCGACGGGCGCGTGCCAGTCCCTGGCCACCGCGAGCATCCGCAGCGCGAAGACGAGCACCGCGGCGACCGCCGTCGAGGGCCCGTCCGGCGCCCCCGTCCCGTCGGCGAGGCAGACCACCGCGGCACCGAGCAGGGCGGGCACGGCGTAGACCTCCCGGCGCAGCACCAGCGGCACGTCGGCGACGAGCACGTCGCGGACCACCCCGCCGCCGATGCCGGTGAGGCAGCCCACCGCGACGGCCGGCACCGCACCGAGCCCGGCGTCGAGCGCCTTAGAGGTGCCCGACGCGACGAACAGCCCGAGCCCCGCCGCGTCGAACAGCCGCACCGCGCCGGCCAGCCGCTCGACGTGACGGCTGCCGAAGAAGACGACCACGCCCCCGACGACAGCGGCCAGCAGGTAGCGGTCGTCGCGCAGCGCGGCGGGCGGCACCCCGATGAGCAGGTCGCGGGCGACCCCACCGCCCAGCGCCGCGACGACCCCGAGGACGAGCACGCCGAAGACGTCGAGGCGGCGCTGCACCCCCACCAGCGCGCCCGACAGCGCGAAGACGAAGACGCCCAGCAGGTCGAGCACGAGCAGCAACGTCGACTGGCCGGTCACGGCCCGAACTCCGCGCGCACGGCCGGGCCGTGCTCGTCGAGCAGCGGCGCTGCGGGACGCACGGTCGGGTCGTCGTAGGCCGAGGCCTTCACCGGGTTGCCGGGCACCGGCAGGCCGCCCGCGTCGACGACCATCCGCCGGACCTTCACCTGCTCCGACGACATCGACTCCGCGACGTCGGCGATCGGCCCGCACGGCACCCCGACGAGGTCGAGCTCGGCCAGCCAGTGCTCCGCCGGGTGCTCCCGCAGCCGCGCCTCGAGCGCGGCCTTCATGGGCGCTCGGTGCTCGTGGCGGGCCGCATTGGTCGCGTAGCGAGGGTCGACAGCCAGAGCGGGTACGCCGAGGGCGGCCGCTAGCGCGGCGAACTGCGCGTCGTTGGCCGCACAGACCGTGATGTCGCGGTCGGCGCAGGCGAAGGTGTCGAACGGCGCGATCGCGAAGTGGGCGTTGCCGATCCGCCCCGGGTCCTGCCCGGTCGCCAGGTAGGAGAGCGCCGCGCCCTCAAGCAGGCTCACCGTCGCGTCGTACATCGCGATGTCGAGGTGGGTGCCGCGGCCGGTGCGGGCCGTGCCGAGCAGCGCGCTGGTGATCGCGCCGAAGGCGTAGAGGCCCGCGGAGAGGTCCGCGACCGGGATGCCGGGCTTGACCGGCGGGCCGTCGGGCGGGCCGGTGATGCCCATGATCCCGCTCATGCCCTGCACGACCGCGTCGTAGGCCGGGCGCTGCGACCACGGGCCGGTGTGGCCGAAGCCCGAGATCGAGCAGTAGACGACCCGGGGGTTGACCGCCGCGACGGCCTCGTGACCCAGGCCGAGCCGGTCCATGACGCCTGGGCGGTAGTTCTCGACCACGACGTCGGCCGCCGCGACCAGCCCGCGGGCGACGTCGAGGTCGACCGGGTCCTTGAGGTCGAGCGCGACCGACTCCTTGCCGCGGTTGACCCGCGCGAAGTAGAGCGACCGGCCCGCGAGGAAGGGGCCGTAGGTCCGCGAGTCGTCGCCCGTGCCGGGGCGCTCGACCTTGACGACGCGGGCCCCGAGGTCGGCCAGCATCATCGTCGCGAACGGACCGGCCAGGACCCGGCTGAAGTCGGCCACGAGCAGGCCGTGCAACGGCCCTGCAGCACGGGCGGCACCGTCTGTGACAGGAGTGACGGATGGGACATCACGGTTGGGCGACACACCGCACATCCTCCCCCGGTGGGGAACGTGTCGGAGCATTGTGGTGTTGTGACAGACGTGACCAGCACCGTGACCCCTGCCCTGACCCCGACTCTGACCGCTGCCGACCGCTGCGACCGCTGCGGTGCCCAGGCCTACGTCCGCGCTGTCCTCGCCTCCGGTGACCTGCTGTTCTGCGCCCACCACGCCAAGCAGCACGAGGACAAGGTCCGCGCCGCTGCCGTCGAGTGGGTCGACGAGACCGCGACGATCCCGGCCTGATCCCGGCCTCTCCCGCTTCACCCTGACAGCCGCTGTCCCCTCGGGACGGCGGCTGTCCGCGTCCCGCCCGGCTCAGGCCAGGACGGCGCGGGCCGTGTAGCGCTCGTCGCGGGCCTCCACGACGAGCGGCAGCCCGAACGCCTGCGACAGCAGCGGGCCGGTGAGGACCTGCCCGACAGGGCCCTGCGCGACGACCCGCCCGCGTGACAGCAGCAGGGCGTGGGTGGTCCCGACGGGGACCTCCTCGACGTGGTGGGTGACGAGCACGGTCGGCGCCGCCCCCGGGTCCGAGCCGAGCCGGGTGAGCAGCCGCAGCAGCGCCTCGCGGGCGCCGAGGTCGAGCCCGGCAGCCGGCTCGTCGAGCAGCAGCAGCTCCGGGTCGGCCATCAGCGCGCGGGCCAGCAGCACCCGCTTGCGCTCACCCTCCGACAGCGAGCCGAACCGGCGGTCGGTGAAGGCCCGCAACCCCACCCGCCCGAGCAGGTCGACGGCGCGGGACGTGTCGGCGTCGTCGTACGCCTCGCGCCACCTCCCGACGACCCCCCAGGAGGCGGTCACGACGACGTCGACCGCGCGCTCGTGCGGGGGGACACGGTCGGCGAGCAGCGCGCTCGACAGGCCGACCCGGGTGCGCAGCTCGCCGAGGTCGACCTCGCCGAAGCGCTCGCCGAGCAGCGTGACGCTGCCGCGGCTCGGGAACAGCGAGGCGCTCGCGACCTGCAGCAGGGTGCTCTTGCCGGCACCGTTGGGGCCGAGGACGACCCAGCGCTCACCCTCGGACACCCGCCAGTCGACATCGGCGAGCAGCGTCGCGCCCTCACGGACAACGGCGACCCCGGACATCGTCAGCACAGCCACCTGTCGACCGTAGACCGCCCTGCGGCAGGATCGACGGATGCCCCACCGCTGCTTCGACGTCACGATCACCGACAACGTCGCCCACGTCGTGCTCTCCCGCCCGGACGAGCTCAACACGATGACGGCCGACTTCTACCGCGAGCTGCCCGAGATCGTCACCGGTCTGTCGCGACGGGCGGAGGCCCGGGCCGTCGTGCTGTCGAGCACCGGTCGGCACTTCAGCGCCGGGATGGACCTGTCTGTCTTCACCGGAGCCGACCGCGGTCGCGGCGGCGCCGAGACAGGGCGGGCCAACGCCGCGCTGCTGTCGACGGTCCGCCACCTGCAGCACGCCTTCAGCGCCCTCGAGCAGGCCCGCGTGCCCGTGATCGTGGCCTGCCAGGGCGGCGTCATCGGCGGCGCGGTCGACCTCGTGACGGCGTGCGACGTCCGCTACGCGAGCGCCGACGCGTTCTTCTGCGTCATGGAGACCAACCTCGGCATGACCGCCGACCTCGGCACCCTGCAGCGCCTCGGCAAGGTCGTCCCGGAGGGCTTCGCCCGCGAGATGGCCTACACCGGCCGGCGGGTGCCGGCGCAGCGCGCCTACGAGGCCGGGCTCGTGCAGCAGGTCTTCGCCGACCACGAGGCGCTCGTCGAGGGGGCCCTGGCCACCGCGCGCGAGATCGCCGCGCAGTCCCCGCTCGCGGTGTGGGGCACGAAGGTCGCGATGAACTTCGCCCGCGACCACTCCGTCGAGGACGGCCTGCAGCAGATCGGCTTCTGGCAGACCGGCATGTTCCAGCCCTCGGACATGGCGGAGGCGTTCACCGCCAAGGCCGAGGGCCGGGCGCCGGTCTACCCGGACCTGCTGCCCGAGGACGACGCGCTGTAGCTACTCCGCGCCGCGCAGGCGGCGGGTGAGGCTGACGAGCAGCTTGCGGTCCAGCGACGGGACCTGGTCGACCAGCGCGCGGAACTCGCGGCTCGCGACGAGCAGCGCCCGCACCGGGGTCTTCGCGACGACGCTGGCGTTGCGCGGCTTGCCGTCGAGCAGCGCCATCTCGCCGACGTGGTCGCCGGGGCCGAGCGAGGCGATGACCTGGCCGTCGATGATGACGTCGACCTCGCCCGCCAGGATGACGATGAACTCGTAGCCGACGGAACCCTGCTTGATGAGGACCTCGAGCGGGTCGTAGCCCACCCACTCCGCCACCCGGTCGACGTGCCCGAGCTCGTCCTTGGTCCACCCGTCGAAGAACGGGATCTCGGCGAGCTTGTCGTAGGAGTGCTTGCGGGAGAGCAGGCTCATCGGTGGGGGCCCTTCAGTCGGTGAGGTGTGCCCGCACTCTGCTGCCCGACCGCGCAGTCCGTCTGTCGGCTAGGCGACAGGCCAGTGCTTGCTCCGGGTGAGCCGGTCCACCTCCTGCTCGAGCGCCGCGACCCGGTCCTGCAGATCCTCGACGAGGGGTACGACGACAGCGGCGTAGCTGCGGCGCGCGTAGCGGAGCCGCGCCTGCCGGCCCTCCTCCCCCGGGGCGTCCATCCGGCGCACGGCCCGCAGCTGCAGGGCGGCCAGGGCCGCGAAGACCGCGACCACGGTGAGGACGGACAGCAGAATCACCCAGGGCTCGACGTCGTCCATGCGCGAGAGGCTAGCCAGGGCGGGCGGCCCGTCCACCTCCCGGCTACGACGGGTCCGCCCACGAGACACCTCGGGCGGGCAGACTGCGACGCGTGTGCGACAGCCTCCTGACCCGCCGCCAGCTCGCCCGCTACGGCGCGCTGGTGGCCGCGACCTTCCCCGCCGGCGGGGTCCTGCTCTCGCAGCGCGCCTCCGCGGCCGCTCCGGCCGTGCCGATGCACCTCGAGCTCGTCACGGTCACCGACACCGAAGCGGTCATCACGTGGTTCACCGGTGACGTCACCGCGCCGGACTCCTTCGGGCGGCCGGCTCCCGTCGCCGCCCCGGGCCGGGTCCTGCTCGGAACCACCCCCGACCCGACGACCTGGGTCGAGGTGGGTGCCCACGAGCCCACGCCGTACCACTACGTCGAGATCGCAGGACTCAAGCCGGGTACGACGTACTACTGGCGCGCCGAGTCCGGTGGCATCCCGGCCGTGCCGACGACGATCCCCAACCAGGGCTTCCCGCGGGCCGAGCCACCGCTGGCCGCGCCGCCCTCGTTCACCACGCTCGTGCCGCCGCCCGGCAGGGAGGTCGGGCGGGTTGCGTGGCTGAACGACCTGCACTTCGGGGAGTCGGTCAGCGGGCTCGTCACGTCCGAGGCCGGCGGGCTGCCGCCCGGCTTCGCGGCCGACCCCGACGACCCCTACTGGCGCTTCATGGCCCGTGCGGCTGTCGCCGAGGCGAGGGCCCGCGGCTGCACGCTGCTGCTCGCCAACGGCGACGTCACCGCGGAGGCACGGCCGGCCGAGGTGCTCGAGGCCCGGGCGACCCTCGACACCTTCGGGGCGCTCGCGGGTGCCGGGCACGTCGCGCCCGGCGACGCCCCGGCGTACTTCGTCACCCGGGGCAACCACGACCGCTTCCACGCGGGCGCCGAGTGGCAGGGCTGCAGCGGTTCGGAGGCCAAGGACTGCTTCGGTGACGCCTTCGCGGGCGGCTACGTGCCGGGCTCGACGCACTTCGCGGTGACGGTCGGCACCGACCGGGCGCGCTACCGCTTCGTGGGGCTCGACAGCAACGACGCGACCGAGACGGGGGTGCTGCGCCAGGGGGAGCTCGACTTCCTCGAGGCCGAGCTCGCCCGCGGAGAGGCGACCATCCCGCTGTTCCACCACCCGGCCAGCGACTTCGGCGCGGTCAACGCCGTGCCGCCGGTGGCGAGCGACCTCGACAGCGCCGACGCGGCCGCCTTCCGGGCGCTGCTCGCCGGGCGCGACAACGTCGCCGCGGTCTACGCCGGCCACACCCACCGCAACACCCGGTCGACGTCGAGCACGACCGGCACCGTGCCGTTCTTCGAGGGCGGCGCGGTCAAGGAGTACCCCGGCGGCTACACCGTCGTGCGGCTCTACGAGACCGGCTACCTCGTGAGCTTCTGGAAGACCGCTGCGCCGGAGTGCCGGGCCTGGTCGGAGCGCTCGCGCGGGGAGTACCTCGGGCTCTACCCGTACTACACGCTCGGGTCGCTCGGCGACCGCAACTGGCGCTACGACATCGACGCCCGCCGGGTCTCGCGCCCGGGCGTCACCCCGCCGGGCCGCCCGCCCGCACCCGCCCCGGCTCCCGCGCCCGCGCCGGGCTCGCTGCCGTCGACCG
>JAUYQP010000029.1 GCA_030697205.1 Mycobacteriales bacterium | reverse complement strand
GCCGGTGCCGTCGTCGGCGCGCCCGGCCGTCCCGCCCGCGGCGGCGCTGCCGCCCCGCTGCTCCGGCTCGTCCCGCAGGCTCGCACCACCGCCGCGCGGATGCCCTTCGTGGCCGTCGTCGTCGCGCTGCTGGGCACCGGCCTGCTCGGGCTGCTCGCCCTCAACACCGTTCTTGCCGAGGGCGCCTTCCGGCTGCACTCCCTCGAGGCGGAGGCCCGCGACCTCGCGACCCGCGAGCAGGTCCTGCAGCGCCAGGTCGAGCTGCTGCGCGCCCCCGGGTCGCTCGCGCAGCGCGCCAAGGACCTCGGCATGGTGCCAGGCGGCCCACCGGTGTCGCTGCGGCTCTCCGACGGCGCCGTCCTCGGGACCCCGGTCGCCGGCGTCGCCCCGCCCCCGCCCGCCCCGCCGGCACCGGTCGCCACCGCAGCGGCGCAGCCGGCGGCTCGGGCGAGCGGTGCGCCTGCGACCGGGTCGACCACCTGGACCGCACCCCGCAAGGCCAGCCCTGCCCCACGAGCGTCTGGAGCCGCCCGGTGACGCAGCCGCCCCGCCGCCCCGCCCCTCCGGCCGGCTCCGCGAGCCAGCGTCCCCCGCGTCCCTCCACGCCTCGCACCGCCACACCGCGTCCTGCCGCACCGCGCGGTGCCACACCGCGTGCTGCCGCACCGCGTGCTGCCGCGCCGCGTGCTGCCGCGCCGCGCGGTGCCTCCGCTCGCGCTGACTCCCCACGCGCCGTCACGTCCCGCACGGCCACCCGTACCGCGACGGCCCGTACAGCGACGCGTACACCGGCGCGGGGGCCGCAGCGGCCGCCGGCGAGGCGGCCCGCGGCGCGCCGCCCCCGGCGTACTCCGCTCGGTCGTCCCGCCGTGCGCCTGCGCGGCGGGCTGGTGCTGGTGCTGCTGGTCCTCGCGGGCTTCGCGGCCCGGCTGGTGTGGCTGCAGGGCGTCGACCGCGAGCCGTACTCGCTGGCCGCGAGCACCCAGCGCACCCAGAGCAGCGTGCTGGCCGCGACCCGCGGCGACATCACCGACCGCCACGGCGAGCCGATCGCGATCACCGTCGAGGCGCGCGCGGTCTTCGGCGAGCCGCGCGTCATCCGCAAGGCGGTCTGCCGCGACGGCGTCGACAAGGCCGCGAACCCCTGCGACGCGGCGTCGATCGCCGCCTTCGTGGCGCCGCTCATCGACCGACCGGTCGCGGAGGTCGAGGAGAAGCTGGGGCGCAGCAGTGCCTTCGTCTACCTCGCCCGCGGGCTCGACCCTGAGCGGGGCGCCGCCCTCAAGGAGCTCCTGCGCGCGGGCCGCGTCCCCGGCATCGGCGTGCTGACCGAGCCCAAGCGGGTGCACCCCGGCGGCGACCTCGCGGCCAACGTCGTCGGCTTCATGGACACCGACGGCGCGAAGGGCCTCGCCGGTGTCGAGTCCGGCTGGCACACCACCCTCGCCGGCACCCCCGGGCGCACGACCAGCCAGGTCGACGGCTCCGGGCGCACCATCCCGACGGCGGAGAAGTCGGTCGTGGCGCCGGTTCCCGGCAGCGACGTGCAGCTGACCCTGGACCGCTACCTGCAGTGGTACGCCCAGTCGGTGCTCGCCAAGAAGGTCGCCGAGACGCGGGCCGAGAGCGGCACCGTCGTCGTGATGGACCCGAAGACCGGCGAGCTGCTGGCCTTCGCGAGCGCCCCGACCTTCAACCCCGACGACCGGCGCGGTGTCACCGGGGCGCAGCTGCGCAACCCCGGGATCTCCGACCCCTACGAGCCCGGCTCCGTCAACAAGATCATCACTGCGGCGGCGGCGCTCGAGGCCGGGATCGTCACGCCCGACACGGTGCTCACCGTGCCGGACCGCATCCAGGTCGCCAACCGCGTCATCCACGACTCGCACTCCCACCCCGTCGAGCGGCTCACCTTCACGGGCGTGATGGTGAAGTCCAGCAACGTCGGGACCGTGCAGGTCGCCCAGCAGCTCGGTCCGCAGCGGGTCTACGACGCGCTGCGCAAGTTCGGCTTCGGCGACAAGACGGGCCTCGGCCTGCCGGGCGAGAGCCGCGGCATCCTGCCGGAGCCGGTCGACTGGTCGGGGACCTCGATCGGGACGATCCCGATCGGCCAGGGTGTCTCCGCGACCGCGGTGCAGGTGGCATCGGTCTACTCGACCGTGGCCAACGGTGGTGTCCGTGCCACGCCGAGGATCGTGCGTGCCACGGTCGCGGCAGACGGTGCCACCACGCCCACGAAGGTGGCACCGCCCCGACGCGTCATCTCGGCCGGCGTCGCCACCCAGCTGCGCACGATGCTCGAGGGCGTCGTCAGCGAGGAGGGCACCGCGCCGCTCGCGGCCGTGTCCGGCTACCGCGTCGCCGGCAAGACCGGCACCGCGCAGCGCGTCGTCGACGGCCGCTACGACGGGAGCTACACCTCCTCGTTCGTCGGCTTCGCCCCGGCAGACAAGCCCCGTCTCGTGGTGGCGGTCGTGCTGCAGGCGCCCAAGGGCTCCTACTACGGCGGTGCGATCGCGGGCCCGGTGTTCAAAGACGTCATGACCTTCGCCCTCACCAGCCTGAAGATCCCGCCGACCACGGGCAGCCGCCCGGTCCTCGCGCTCGACGAGGCGGCGCTGCTCGGGCGCACCTCCACAGCCGCGGCCCGCGTCGCCGCCGACGCCGCGACGACGCGCCTCCCCGGTGCGGCCGCACCCCGCCGGTAGCCTCGGACCCGTGCCTGTCGACCCCACCGGCGCCCTGCCGGTGCGCCCGTCGGCGCCGGCTCCCCGCGCCCTCGCGGACCTGCTCGCGCGGGTCCCGCAGCTGGTGCCGAGCCGGCCGCTCGAGGGGCTCGTCGTCACCGGCTGCACCCACGACTCGCGCGCCGTGCAGCCCGGTGACCTCTACGCCGCGCTGCCGGGCAGCCGCGTCCACGGCGCCGACTTCGTCGACGCGGCCGTCGCTGCCGGAGCGGTCGCCGTCCTCACCGACCCGGCGGGCGCGCAGCGGTGCACGGCGTACGACGTGGTCCTGCTCGTCACCGACGACCCCAGGTCGGTGCTCGGCGACGTCGCCGCGTGGGTCCACGGCGATCCCGCGAAGGACCTGCTGCTGCTCGGGGTCACCGGCACCAACGGCAAGACCACGACGGCCTTCTTCCTCGATGCGGGGCTGCGGGCGGCCGGACACACCACCGGGCTGCTCGGCACGGTCGAGACCCGGGTCGGCGACCTGGTCGTGCCGTCGGTCCGCACCACCCCCGAGGCGCCCGACCTGCAGGGGCTGCTCGCGGTGATGCGCGAGCGCGGCGTCACGGCGGTCTCGATGGAGGTCAGCAGCCACGCGCTCGCGCTCGGTCGCGTCGACGGCGTGCGCTTCGACACCGCCGTCTTCACCAACCTCAGCCAGGACCACCTCGACTTCCACGCCTCCATGGAGGACTACGAAGCGGCGAAGGCGGAGCTGTTCACCCCCCGCCGGGCCACCCGGGGGGTCGTCAACGTCGACGACCGAGCCGGCGAGCGGATCGCGGCGGCGGGCGACCTGCCGGTCTCGCGGCTCGGTGCCGAGGGGGAGTGGCGGGTCGTCGACGTCGACCTGCGTGGCGACGGCTCGTCGTTCCGACTGCTCGGACCCGACGTCGACCAGCCCGCGTCGGTGCGGCTGCCGGGTGCCTTCAACGTCACCAACGCCGCAGGGGCGCTCGTCGCGCTCGCGGTGTCCGGGGTCGACCTTGCCGCGGCGGCGGAAGGCGTGGCGGCGCTGCCCGGGGTGCCTGGTCGGATGGAGCGGGTCGACGCCGGCCAGCGGTTCCTCGCCGTCGTCGACTACGCCCATACCCCCGACGCGGTCACGACCCTGCTGCGCTCGGTGCGAGCCGTGACGCCGGGCAGGGTCATCGTGGTGCTCGGCTGCGGGGGCGACCGCGACCGCGGCAAGCGGCCGCTGATGGGGCGGGCCGCTGCTGACGGCGCGGACGTCGCGGTCTTCACCAGCGACAACCCGCGCAGCGAGGACCCGCTGCTGGTCCTGCACGACATGACGATCGACCTCGACGCCGACCTCGAGGGGATCGTCGTCGAGCCCGACCGTCGCGCGGCCATCGCGCTCGCCGTGGCGCAGGCCATGCCGGGCGATGCGGTGGTCGTCGCCGGCAAGGGCCACGAGAGCGGCCAGGACGTCCGCGGTGTCGTCACGCCTTTCGACGACCGGCTCGTCCTGCGCGAGGCCCTCGCCTCGGTGGTGACCCGGTGATCCCCACCCCCCTCGCCACCGTTGCGTCCTACGTCGCGAGCGCGGTGGCGCAACGCCGCCCGCAGGACGCAACCGGAGCAGCGGGCACCGAGATCACCGAGGTGGTGGTGGACTCGCGGCTCGCGGGCCCGGGCGCGCTGTTCGTCGCGCTGCCCGGCGAGCGGGTCGACGGGCACGACTTCGCCCAGCAGGCCGTCGACCGCGGTGCTGTGGCGGTGCTCTGCGAGCGCGACCTGCCCCTCGACGTCCCCACGCTCGTCGTCCCCGATGCCCTGGCCGGGCTGCAGGCGCTGGCCCGCGCGACCTTCGCCGAGCAGCAGCCGCTGACGATCGGCGTCACCGGCAGCAGCGGCAAGACCTCGACCAAGGACCTGCTCGGCCAGGTCCTCGCCGGCTACGCCGACACGCTGTTCCCCCAGGGGTCGTTCAACAACGAGCTCGGCCTGCCGCTGACCCTGCTGCGCCGCACCGCAGCGACCCGCTTCGCCGCGCTGGAGTACTCCGCCCGCGGGGTCGGCCACATCGCCTTCCTCTGCGGGCTGGCTCGTCCCCACGTCGCGACCGTCCTCAACGTCGGCTCGGCCCACCTCGGCGAGTTCGGCTCCGTCGAGGGGATCGCACAGGCCAAGGGCGAGCTCGTCGAGGCGGCCTCGCAGGCCGCGGTGCTGAACGCCGACGATCCCCGGGTGCTCGCGATGCGCGCCCGCACGCAGGTCCCCGTCACCACCTTCGGGACGGGCCCCGGAGCCGACGTCCGCGCGGTCGGCGCCGACGTCGACGGTGACGGTCGAGCGTCGTTCCTGCTCGTCGCGCCACAGGGCGAGGCGAAGGTCGCCCTGCGCGTGGTGGGGGAGCACCAGGTCTCCAACGCCCTCGCTGTGGCCGCGTCGGTCCTCGCCGCGGGGGTGACCGACGACGTGACCGGCGTCGCGGAGCGGCTGTCGGGCGCCGAGACGCTGTCGCGCTGGCGGATGGAGGTCCGGGAGCGGGCCGACGGCGTCACCGTCGTCAACGACGCCTACAACGCCAACCCCGACTCGATGCGGGCAGCGCTGCGCACGCTCGCGGTGATGGGTCGCGGCAAGACCCGGCGCACCGTCGCAGTGCTCGGCCTGATGGGCGAGCTCGGTGACGGGGCCCGCGAGGCCCACATGGACCTCGGCCGCTTCGCCGTCCGGCTCGACCCGGGCCTGCTCGTCGTCGTCGGCCAGGCCGCCGGTGGCATCCACGCCGGCGCCGTGCTCGAGGGCTCGTGGGGCTCGGAGTCGGTCCACGTCGACGACGTCGAGGCCGCCGTCGCGCTGCTGCGCGCCGAGCTCCGCCCCGGTGACGTCGTGCTCGTCAAGGCCTCCCGCTCCGCCGGTCTGGAGCGGGTCGCCGCAGCCCTCCTGGAGGACTCCACATGAGATCGGTCCTCGTCGCGGCGCTCACCGCGCTCGTGCTGTCCCTGCTCGGCACGCCGCTGGTCGTGAAGCTCTTCCGACGCCGCGGCTACGGCCAGGAGATCCGGGAGGACGGGCCGTCGTCGCACGCCACCAAGCGCGGCACCCCGACGATGGGGGGCTCGGTCATCATTCTCGCGACGCTGGTCGGCTACGGCGTCGCGCACCTGCTGGTGATCGACCAGCCTGGCCGCGGCCCCACCGCCAGCGCCCTGCTCGTGCTCGGCCTGATGACCGGCCTCGGCCTGGTCGGCTTCCTCGACGACTTCATCAAGATCCGCAAGCAGCGCTCGCTCGGTCTCACCGCGGCAGCCAAGTTCTTCGGTCAGCTGATCTGCGGGCTCGGGTTCGCCATCGGCGCGCTGCAGTTCAAGAACGCCGACGGGCTCACCCCCGCCTCGACCAACCTGTCGTTCGTCCGCGACTACGAGACCCTCGCGCTCGGCACGGCCGGGTTCGTGATCTTCGCGTACCTCATGGTCACCGCGACGTCCAACGCCGTGAACCTCACCGACGGGCTCGACGGCCTCGCCACCGGCACCAGCGTGATGGTCTTCGCGTCGTACGTGATCATCGCCTTCTGGCAGTTCGGCAACAGCTGCTTGCGCGAGCTGACCGCCGGCTGCTACACGTCCCGGGACCCGCTGGACGTCGCGCTGGTCGCCGCCGCAGCGATGGGCGCGTGCTTCGGGTTCCTGTGGTGGAACGCCTCACCGGCCAAGATCTTCATGGGCGACACCGGTTCGCTCGCGCTCGGCGGTGCCTTCGCCGGCATGGCCATCGTCACCCGCACCGAGCTGCTGCTGGTCGTGCTCGGCGGGCTCTTCGTCGTCGAGACGCTGTCGGTCATCATCCAGGTCGGGTGGTTCAAGATGACCCGCAAGCGGGTCTTCAACATGGCGCCGATCCACCACCACTTCGAGCTCGCCGGCTGGGTCGAGAACACCGTCATCGTGCGGTTCTGGATCATCGCGGGACTTGCCGTGGCCTTCGGCCTCGGTGTCTTCTACGCCGAGTACCTCAGCACCGGCCCCCTCGGATGACCCGGTACGACGGGGCAGCTGTCCTCGTCGCGGGCGCAGGGACGAGCGGGGCCGCGGCAGCACGGGTCCTGCGTGACCTCGGGGCGTCGGTCACGGTGGTCGACGCGAGCGCGGAGCGGGCCGAGGCCTTGCGGGAGCAGGGGTTCGCGGTCGTCGACACCACGACGCCGCCCGCCGGCACGGCCTTTGTCGTCACCTCGCCCGGCTGGCGCCCGGACTCGCCGCTGCTCGTTGCGGCGGCGGCGCAGGGCCTCGAGGTCCTGGGTGAGGTCGAGCTGGCCTGGCGGCTGCGCGGCAGCGCGCCGTGGCTCGCGCTGACCGGCACAAACGGCAAGACCACGACGGTGCGCATGCTCACCTCGGTGCTGCAGGCCGCCGGGCACCGCGCTGTCGCCGCGGGCAACGTCGGGCTGCCGCTGCTCGAGGCGGTCCTCGACAGCGACCCCTACGACGTCTTGGCCGTCGAGCTATCGAGCTTCCAGCTGCACTGGTCCTCCACGGTCGTGCCCCACAGCGCTGCCGTGCTCAACCTCGCGCCGGACCACCTCGACTGGCACGGGTCGATGGCCGACTACGCCGCCGCGAAGGCGCGCATCTGGGCCGGTGGCACGGCCCTCGGCAACGCCGACGACGAGGTCGTGCGCACCCTGCTGTCACGCGCCCCCGGCCGGCGGGTCACCTGGACCCTGCACGTCCCGCGACCGGGCGAGGTCGGCCGGGTCGAGGACCTGCTCGTCGACCGCGCCTTCGCCGACGTGCCGGGGGAGGCGACCGAGCTCGCGACGCTCGGCGACCTGTCCGTGCCCGGCGGCCACAACGTCTCCAACGCCCTGGCCGCCGCGGCCCTCGCGCGGTCCTTCGGCGTCGCCGCCGAGGCGGTCCGCGACGGCCTGCGGGCGTTCGTCCCGGACCCGCACCGCAACGCGCTCGTCGCCGAGGTCGACGGGGTGCGGTGGGTCGACGACAGCAAGGCGACCAACCCGCACGCCGCGGCCGCAAGCCTCGCGGCGTACGACGACGTGGTCTGGATCGCGGGCGGCCTGCTCAAGGGAGCCGACGTCGACGAGCTGGTCCGCCAGGCGGTCCCGCACCTGCGTGCGGTGGTGCTCCTCGGGACAGACCGTGCCGAGCTGGTGCACGCGCTGTCACGACACGCGCCGCACCTCCCCGTCGTGGAGGTCTCCCGCTTGGACACTGCAGCCATGACCGAGGTCGTCGCGCACGCGCACCGCATCGCCCGCAGCGGCGACACGGTGCTGCTCGCGCCGGCCGCGGCGTCGATGGACTGCTTCCGCGACTACGCACAGCGCGGCGAGCTGTTCGCGGCCGCCGTCCGGGAGCTGGCGTGACCGCCCTCGACAGCAGGCCCGCGCGGCCGAAGCAACCGGCGCGCCCACCCGCCCGCCAGCCCGTGCTGCAGCGCCCGCTCGCGTCGTACCACGTCCTGCTCACCACGACGCTGCTGCTCGTGGCCATCGGTTTCGTCATGGTCTTCTCCGCGTCGTTCGTGCGGGCCTTCGCCGACACCGGGTCGTCGTTCTCCACCGCGATGAAGCAGGGCGTCTTCGTCTGCCTGGGCCTGCCGCTGATGTGGGTCGCGTCTCGGCTGTCGGTGCAGACCTGGCGGCGGCTCGCCTATCCGGCGCTGCTCGCGGCGCTGCTGCTGCTCGTCGTCGTGCTCGTCCCCGGCATCGGCAACGAGGTCAACGGCGCGCAGAGCTGGATCCCGATCGGGGGCGGTTTCAACCTGCAGCCCGCCGAGCTGGTCAAGCTCGCGCTGGTGCTGTGGGGCGCAGACCTGCTGGTGCGCAAGAAGAAGCTGCTCGTGGAGTGGAAGCACCTCGCCGTGCCGCTGCTGCCGGTGAGCGCGCTGTGCCTGCTGCTGGTGCTGCTGCAGCCCGACCTCGGCACGTCGGTCGTGATCTGCGCCGCCGTCGTCGGGCTGCTCTGGGTGGTCGGTGCGCCGCTGCGTCACCTCGGCGGACTGCTCGGGGTGATGCTCGCGATCGGGATGGCGCTCGCGCTCTCCGCGCCGCACCGGGTCGAGCGGCTGCTGTCGTTTCGCGACCCCTTCGCCGACGCCGACGACACCGGCTACCAGGCGGTGCAAGGCCTCTACGCGCTGTCCTCCGGCGGCTGGTTCGGCCTCGGGCTCGGCGCCAGTCGTGAGAAGTGGACGGGCGGCCTGCCCGAGGCCCACACCGACTTCATCTTCGCCATCATCGGCGAGGAGCTCGGTCTGCTCGGCACCCTGACCGTGCTCGCGCTGTTCGCCTGCCTCATCTACTCAGGGGTCCGCATCGCTCAGCGGGCCGCCGACCCCTTCGTGCGCCTCGCGGCGTCCGGCATCACGGCGTGGCTCGGAGCCCAGGCCGTCATCAACATCGGTGCGGTCGTGGGGCTGCTGCCCATCACCGGGTTACCGCTCCCGCTCGTCTCCTACGGCGGGTCGGCGCTGCTCGTCACCCTGATCGCCATCGGGATGCTGCTGTCGTTCGCGCGCGTCGAGCCCGGTGCCCCGCAGGCGCTGGCCGCCCGACGTGACAAGGGCCCGCTGCAGCGCCTCATCCACCCGCGCGCCGCCACGGTGCCCGCGCAGCGCACCGCCTCCCGCCGTCCCGTCGCCGGGGGGCGCTAGGTGCACGTCGTGCTCGCCGGTGGCGGCACCGCCGGTCACGTCGAGCCCGCGCTCGCGCTCGCCGACGCGCTGCGGGCCGACGACCCGACGGTCGGCATCACCGCGCTCGGGACCGCGAGCGGGCTCGAGGCCCGGCTGGTCCCCGCCCGCGGCTACGCCCTCGCCGAGATCCCGCGGGTCCCGCTGCCCCGCCGCCCCACCCTCGACCTGCTGCGCGTCCCCGGCCGGGTCCGACGTGCGGTCAAGGAGACCCGTGCCCACCTCGACCGGGTCGGCGCCGACGTCGTCGTCGGATTCGGTGGCTACGTCGCGCTGCCGGCCTACCTCGCCGCCAAGCGACGCGGCACCCCCTACGTCGTGCACGAGGCCAACGCCCGTGCCGGCCTCGCCAACCGGGTCGGTGCCCGCTTCACGTCGTACGTCGCTGCCGCCGTCGAGGGCAGCGGCCTGCGGGGTGCACGCGTGCTCGGGATCCCGCTGCGCCGGGCGGTGTCGCAGCTCGACCGGTCCGCGTCCGCCGCCGAGGCGCGTGCGCACTTCGGGCTGGGTGCCGGCCCCGTGCTGCTCGTCACCGGGGGGTCGCAGGGGGCGCAGCGCCTCAACCGCGCCGTCACCGGTGCGTCCGCCGACCTCGCCGCCGCCGGTGTCCAGGTGCTGCACGTCGCCGGGCCGAAGCAGGCCGATCAGGTCACTGCCGACCTGGGTCCTGCCGCGCCCGCCACCCACCACGTGCTGGCCTACGTCGACCGGATGGACCTCGCCTACGCCGCCGCCGACCTCGCGCTGTGCAGGGCTGGGGCGATGACCTGCGCCGAGCTCGCCGCGGTCGGGCTGCCCGCGGTCTACGTCCCGCTGCCGATCGGCAACGGCGAGCAGGCCCTCAACGCCGGCCCCCTCGTCGCGGCCGGTGGGGGAGTCCTCGTCGACGACGCCGACCTCGACCCTGCCTTCGTGCGCGACCGCGTCGTGCCGCTCGTCACCGACCCGGGTCGGCTCGGGGTGATGTCCGCCGCGGCGGCGTCGCTGGGTCACCGCGACGCCGACACCGCGCTGGTCGCGCTGGTCCACGAGGCCGCGTCCACCGGGAGGGGTCGGTGAGGGGCCGATGAGCGAGGAGCTCGGTCGCGTCCACCTCGTCGGGATCGGCGGCGCCGGCATGAGTGGCATCGCGCGGGTGCTGCTCGCCCGCGGCGCGACCGTCTCGGGCAGTGATGCCAAGGACTCCCGCACCACCGCCGCGCTGCGCGCGCTCGGGGCGACCGTCCACCTCGGCCACGAGGCCACCCACGTCGACGACGTCGACACCGTGGTGGTGTCCTCGGCGATCCGCCAGACCAACCCCGAGCTGGTCGCCGCCCGCGAGCGCGGCCTGCGGGTGCTGCTGCGGGCGGAGGCGCTCGCGGCGCTCATGGTCGGTCGTCGGGGGGTCGCGGTCGCCGGTACCCACGGCAAGACGACCACCACCTCGATGCTCACCGTCGCGGTGCAGCACTGCGGCGCCGACCCGTCCTTCGCCATCGGCGGCGACCTCAACGAGGCCGCGAGCAACGCCCACCACGGCAGCGGTGACCTCTTCGTCGTCGAGGCCGACGAGAGCGACGGCTCCTTCCTCGCCTACCGCCCCCACGCCGCGATCGTCACCAACGTCGAAGCAGACCACCTCGACCACTACGGCGACGCCGCCGCCGTCGACCGTGCCTTCGAGGACTTCGTCGCGACCGTCACGGGCTTCGTCGTCACCTGCGCCGACGACCCCGGGGCGGTGCGGCTCGCCGAGCACGCCCGGGCCCGCGGGGTCGACGTCCGCACCTACGGCGTGTCCGCCGACGCCGACCTGCGGCTCGACGGACTGCGCATCAGCGGTTCCACCTCGACCTGGTCACCGGTGCTGCTCGGCCGGCGGCTGCCGCAGGTCGAGCTGGCCGTCCCCGGCGCCCACCTCGCCCTCAACTCCGCCGCGGCTCTGCTCACCGGCATCGGCCTCGGCCTGCCCGAGGCGCAGCTGGTGGAGGGCCTCGCGCTGTTCACCGGCGTCCGCCGCCGGATGGAGCTCAAGGGCACCGCGCAGGGCATCCGGGTCTACGACGACTACGCCCACCACCCGACCGAGCTCGTCGCCCAGCTCACCGCGGCCCGCGAGGTCGCCGGCGGTGGCCGCCTCGTCGTCGCCTTCCAGCCGCACCGCTACAGCCGCACGCTCGCCTTCGCCGCGGAGTTCGGCACGGCCCTCGGCCTCGCCGACGAGGTCGTCGTCATGGAGGTCTACGCCGCCGGCGAGGACCCCGTGCCCGGCGCGTCCGGCGCCACGGTCGCCTCGGCCGTGCCGCTGCCCGCCGAGCAGGTCGTCTTCGAGCCGTCCTGGTCGGCGGTGCCGGCCGAGCTGGCCCGCCGCGCCCGCGCCGGCGACCTGGTCCTCACCCTCGGCGCCGGCGACGTGACGCTGGTCGGGCCGGAGGTCCTGCGCGTCCTTGCGGGGGAGGCGTGACGTCCGGCCCGGCACGCCCGCCGCGCACGACCTCGCGGACCTCCGCGCGCACGACGACCCGCGAGAGCGGCCGCGGGAGCGCCCGCACGACCGCGACCCGGCGTGGCAGTGCGACGGCCGTCCGCACCCGTGCCGTTCCCAAGGCCGTCGTCGACGCGGGGCCCCGTCGGCAGGCCCGGGTGCGGGCTGCGCGCAAGGACCGCTGGTCGCGTCGGCTCCGGCGTACCTCCCTCGGCCTGCTCGCGCTGTTGCCCTTCGTGGCCCTCGGCTGGCTGCTGCTGGCGAGCCCCTGGCTGAAGGTCTCCGAGGTCACCGTCGACGGCACCTCCCGCCTCACCAGCTCTCGGGTGCAGCTCGCTGCCGGTGTCCCGGCCGGGACCCCCCTCGCGCGCGTCGACACCGGTGCCGTGGAGCGCCGGGTCATGCGGCTGCCCGCCGTCGAGAGCGTCGAGGTGACCCGGTCCTGGCCGAGCACGCTGCTCGTCTCGGTCCGCGAGCGCCACGCCGTCGTCGGGGTCCTCGACGGGGGCACCTGGACCCTCGTCGACGCCGACGGCGTCGCCTTCGGGACCGCCACCGCCCTGCCCGCAGGGGCCGTCCGGATGCAGGTGCCCGACGTCGGTCCTGACGACCTCGCGACGCGGGCGGCGCTCGCGGTGCTCAGCGAGCTGCCGAAGGCGCTGCGTGACCGCGTCGCCGTCGTGCGCGCACCCTCCGACGTCGCGGTCAGCCTGCAGCTGCGCGGCGGCCGCACCGTCGTGTGGGGTGCGCCGGGCGACGCGGCGACCAAGGCGGCCGCGGCGACGGCGCTGCTGAAGGGCAGCGTCAAGGTCGTCGACGTGAGCACCCCCGGGGTCGCGACCACCCGCTGACGGGTGGGCCTCGGACCACGGGGTACGACGACAACGCGCGGGCACGCACCCTGCTAGTCGCGCGTTGTCCTGGTACGACTGGTCGTCCCCCTCCCGGAGGTCTCGCAGTGCCCGCCCCGTCCGAGTCCGTCTCCGACGAGCAGGCCAGCGGTGGGCGCGCGCAGGCGGCCCGTAGGACGATGACGACGCTCGCTGAGTCGCCCGACGTCTTCGAGACCTTCTTCGAGCGCGCGGAGATCGGGCTGGCGCTGGCCGACCTCGCCGGCCGCTACATCCGGACGAACCCGACCTACGCCGCGCTGCTCGACCGTCGCCCCGAGGACCTCGTGGGCGTCGAGGTCGCCACCCAGCTGCGGCCGGAGTCCGGGGCCACCGACGAGCTCGACGAGCTCCTGCACGGACGCAGCAGCGCCCTGTCGTCGGAGCAGCGCCACGTCACCGAGGACGGTCGCGTCCGCTGGGTGCTGCACGGCGTCACCGTCGTGCGCGGCTCCGACGACCGACCGGCGTGGCTGGCGGTGTCCGCCCAGGACATCACCGAGCGCCGGCAGGCCGAGCAGGAGCTGCGGTCGCTGACTGCAGCCCTCACGGAGCGTGCCGTGCGCGACCCGCTCACCGGGCTCGCCAACCGGGCGCTGCTCGAGGAGCGGCTGCGGGCCGCCCTGTCCCGGGACGCGCGCAGCGGGAGCAGCACGGGGGTGCTGTTCCTCGACCTCGACGGCTTCAAGCTAGTGAACGACCGGCACGGGCACGGCGTCGGTGACCGGGTCCTCATCGCCGTCGCGCAGCGGCTGGCGCAGGTCGTGCGACCGTCGGACACCGTCTCGCGGCTCGGCGGCGACGAGTTCGTGGTGCTCGCTGAGGGCGTCGGTCCCGGAGACCTCGCCGTGCTCGCGGAGCGCCTGCGCGGCGCCGTGGCCGCACCTGTCCGGGTCGTGAAGGAGGACGGCCGGAGCCTCGACCTCCAGGTGGGGGTGAGCATCGGCGAGGCGACGTCGCGCGGGGGAGCGGACGACCCGGCCGGGCTCGTCGCGCGGGCCGACGGGGCCATGTACGCGCAGAAGCCGCGGGCCGGCGGTCACTCCCGGTGAGCCTGACGACCGGGGCTGGTGCGATGTGTGCCGCGTGTCGCACAGCTGCGGGTTGACCCTCGGTGAGGCCCTCCCGTAGCCTCCGGCACCAAGCACAGGTTGACATAACTGTAAGCGTCTACCTGAGGGTGAGGGTCGCGAGCCGCCTCCGAGGAGGCCGGCGAGGGACCCGCCCGAGCCGCCGGTGGTGCCTTCCCCTCGCCACCGTCACCCCGCCCGAGCACGTCGGCGCGGCCCCGCACGGGACCGCGCCACCGCGAACCGAGAGGCCCTCCGCACCGTGGCTGCACCGCAGAACTACCTCGCCGTTATCAAGGTGGTCGGTATCGGAGGCGGTGGCGTCAACGCCGTCAACCGCATGATCGAGGTCGGCCTCAAGGGCGTCGAGTTCATCGCGATCAACACCGACGCGCAGGCGCTGCTCATGAGCGACGCCGACGTCAAGCTCGACGTGGGTCGCGAGCTCACCCGCGGCCTCGGCGCCGGCGCGGCCCCTGACGTCGGCCGGCAGGCGGCTGAGGACCACCGCGACGAGATCGAGGAGGTCCTCAAGGGGGCCGACATGGTCTTCGTCACCGCGGGCGAGGGTGGTGGCACCGGCACCGGTGGCGCGCCCGTGGTCGCGGCCGTCGCCCGCTCGCTCGGGGCGCTCACCATCGGTGTCGTCACCCGGCCGTTCTCCTTCGAGGGTCGCCGTCGCGCGGCCCAGGCCGAGGAGGGCATCGAGGCCCTGCGCGCCGAGGTCGACACGCTCATCGTCATCCCCAACGACCGGCTGCTGTCGATCAGCGACAAGCAGGTCTCGGTCATGGACGCCTTCAAGAGCGCCGACCAGGTCCTGCTGTCGGGTGTCTCCGGCATCACCGACCTCATCACGACGCCGGGCCTGATCAACCTCGACTTCGCCGACGTCAAGTCGGTCATGAGCGGTGCCGGTAGCGCCCTCATGGGCATCGGCTCCGCCCGCGGCGACGACCGCGCGGTCGCGGCCGCCGAGATGGCCATCGCGAGCCCGCTGCTCGAGGCGAGCATGGACGGCGCCCACGGTGTCCTGCTGTCGGTGTCCGGTGGCAGCGACCTCGGCCTGTTCGAGATCAATGAGGCCGCGCAGCTCGTCGCCGATGCCGCCCACCCCGACGCCAACATCATCTTCGGCGCGGTCATCGACGACGCGCTCGGCGACGAGGTCCGCGTCACGGTCATCGCCGCCGGCTTCGACGCGGGCGCGCCCGCTCCGATGCGCCGCGTCGAGCCGCGCCGCCGCCCCGAGCCGGTCGTCGAGGTCGTCGAGGAGCCCGTCATGGAGCCGGCGGCCCCGACCTACGAGCCGTCGGAGCCCCAGCGCTACCGCGCGCCGGCCGCCCCGGCCGCGCCCGCTGCCCCCCGTCGTACCGTCGTGTTCGAGGACGACCTCGACGTCCCCGACTTCCTCAAGTAGCAGTGCCCGACCTGCTCCGGGATCTTCTCGACGCGGGTCTGCCGGCACCGGCTCGTGGCGGCTTCACGACGCGGGCCGGTGGCGTGTCGGCCCCGCCCTACGACAGCCTCAACCTGTCGGTGAAGGGCGAGGACGAGTGGCGTCGCGTGCACGCCAACCGCGACCTGCTCGCGCGGTCGTTCGACCTTGGCTACGACGACCTCGTGCTCGCCCAGCAGGTCCACGGCCGTGAGGTCGCCGTCGTCGACCGCAGCAGCAGTCGCGCGGCCCAGGGCGGCATCGCGGGGGTCGACGCGCTCGTGACCGCGACGCCCGGGCTGGGTCTGCTCGTGCTCGCCGCCGACTGCATGCCGGTGCTGCTCGCCGACCCGTCCGCCGGGGTCGTCGGGGCTGCGCACGCCGGTCGGCAGGGCCTCGCCGCGGGCGTGCTGCAGGCGACGGTGGAGGCGATGCGCGACCTCGGCGCGCGTGACGTCACGGCCGTCGTCGGCCCGGCCGCGGGGCGCTGCTGCTACGAGGTCGCGCAGCAGCTCGCCGACGAGGTCGAGGCCACCGTCCCGGGGAGCCGGTCGTCCACCAGGCAGGGAACCCCGTCGGTGGACCTGCGGGCCGGGGCGGCCCGGCTGCTCGCGGGCCTCGGCGTCGCGGTCCGCCACGTCGAGGCCTGCACGATCGACGACGACCGCTTCTACAGCTACCGCCGCGACCGCGAGACCGGCCGGCATGGCGGCCTCGTGGTCCTCACGTGACCCGCCGCGAGGACCTCGCAGCAGGGCTGGCCGAGGTCACCCAGCGGATCAGTGCGGCCTGCCGCGCGGCTGGGCGGGAGCCGTCCGAGGTCGCGCTCATCGCGGTCTCCAAGACCTGGCCCGCGTCCGACGTGCGGCTGCTGCAGGACCTCGGCGTGACCCGCTTCGGGGAGAACCGCGACGCGGAGGCCCGTGACAAGGCCGCGGCGCTGGCCGAACGGCCGCCGACCTGGCACTTCGTGGGGGCGGTCCAGAGCAGCAAGGCGGCGTCGGTCGCCCGTTACACCGACGTCGTGCACTCCCTCGACCGGACGTCGCTGCTCACCGCGCTCGACAGGGGCGCGGTCGCCGCCGGCCGCACCCTCGACGTGCTGCTGCAGCTGAGCCTCGACGGCGACCCGGCCCGCGGGGGTGCGGTCGCGGCCGACCTGCCGGGCCTCGCCGACGCCGTCGAGGCCGCGCAGGGCCTGCGGCTGAAGGGCGTGATGGCGGTGGCGCCGCGGGGTGCCGAGCCGGCCACGGCCTTCGCCGAGCTGGCTCGCGTCGCCGCGCTGCTGCGGGCCGACCACCCGGCAGCCACCGAGCTCAGCGCGGGCATGAGCGGCGACCTGGAGCAGGCGGTCGCCCACGGCGCGACGCTCGTGCGTGTCGGTACGGCGCTTCTCGGCCACCGCACGCCCCCTCTCCGGTAGTCTGCGCACCGCACCACCTGCGGCTGCTCGTCCACGTCACGGAGGTCTCACATGCCCGGCGCCATGCGCAAGTTGGGCCTCTACCTCGGCCTGGTCGAGGACGACGAGGACGGTCGCGACCGGCGCTACGCCGACGACGACTACGACGCGGCCTACGACCACTACGACGAGGGCGTCGCCGTGCGTGGCGGTTACCGCGACACCGCCCGTGCCGAGGAGCCCGCCAGGGTCGTCGCCCGCCGCTCCTTCGACACTCGCGAGAGCCGTGGCGCGGTCGCGCTCGACACCGTCGTCCGGCCGGCCCCTGCGCCCGCCTACGAGGAGAGCTACCGCATCACGACGCTGCAGCCGCGGACCTACAACGAGGCGCGCACCATCGGTGAGCACTTCCGCGCCGGCACCCCGGTGATCATGAACCTCACCGAGATGGACGACACCGACGCCAAGCGCCTTGTCGACTTCGCCGCCGGTCTCATCTTCGGCCTGCACGGCAGCATCGAGCGGGTCACCAACAAGGTCTTCCTGCTCTCGCCCGAGCACGTCCAGGTGACCGCCGAGGACAAGGCCCGCATCGCTGAGAGCGGGTTCTTCAACCAGTCCTGACCGGACCGGCCCTCTCGTCATGAGCACCCACGCGACCGCACCTGTCTCGGCGTACGTCGCTGTCCCGGGAGGTGACTGGTGAGCGTCGTCGCGCAGGTGCTCGACCTGCTGCTGTTCCTGTTCTGGCTGCTGCTGATCTTCCGGCTGGTCATGGAGTACGTCTTCATGTTCGCCCGATCGTTCCGGCCCAGCGGTGTCCTCGCCGGGCTGCTGGAGCTCTGCTACTCGGTGACGGACCCGCCGCTCAACGCGCTGCGCCGACTCATCCCACCGCTGCGCGTGGGCGGAATCTCGCTCGACCTCGGCTTCCTCGTCCTGATCATCTTGATCGTCGTCGTCCGCAGCGAGATCCTCGCCCCGCTGAAGTGAGCGCCCACACCGTGCTCCCCGACCTCCGACCCGGTGCCGCCGGGGCCGAGCCGTCCTTCCCCGCTCGAGAGGCAGCCCCGTGTCGCTGACACCGTCCGATGTCGCCAACAAGCAGTTCAAGATCGCCTTCCGGGGCTACTCCCTGGACGAGGTCGACGCCTTCCTCGACGAGGTCGAGGGTGAGCTGTCGCGGTTGCTGCGCGAGAACTCCGCGCTGCGCGGCGGCGCGCCGGCGCCCGTGGCCGGCGCCGTGGCGCCCGCACCGGCCGCCCCGCAGCAGCCCGCCGAGCCGCCGGCGTCGGCGCCCGTCGTCGCAGGAGAGACCGAGGGTGCCGCGCTGCGGACCCTGCTCCTCGCCCAGCGCACCGCGGACGAGGCTGTCGCCGAGGCCCGCCGGGAGGCCGAGCAGATCCTCACAGAGGCCCGGGACCGCTCCGGTGCCGTCGACGCCGAGGTCGCCGCCAAGGTCGAAGCCGCGATGAGCGACCTCGCCGCCCGCCGCGCCCAGCTCGAGGCGCAGATCGAGGACCTGCGGGCCTTCGAGCGGGAGTACCGCACGCGCCTCAAGGCCTACCTCGAGACCCAGCTGCAGGACCTCCAGGGACGCGGATCGGGCCCGGACGGGGGGCCCGGCGCGGGTGTCCCCGCGGCGGCCCGCACCGCTGCCATCACGGCTACCCCGCCAGCCGGGCCGCCAGCCGGGCCGCCTGCCGGGCCGCCTGCCGCGCCGCCTGCCGCGCC